>JBIIKG010000080.1:0-11305 GCA_044233275.1 Crocinitomicaceae bacterium
ATTTCATTTTAAACAGTTTCCAAATACTTTCAGTTTTTTTGAAGGAGAGAAGGGTGCTGGACTCAAAACCAGTTGGTGCATTCTTTGTTTCCAAATTTTATTTTTATGAAAATTTCATTATCTTATATTCTTTTAATTTTTCTTTTTAGCATTCTATTTGTAGGATGCGAATCTGCTAAACCTATGAAAGTAAGTACAATTAAACGCTTGGAATTAAAAGACGTTCCTTCAGCTTCTGGAATTGAACATGGCAATGGTTTTTATTGGATTATTGGCGATGATTCTCCGTTCATGTTTCAGTTGGATCAAAACTACAATTTACTTGGGAAGGTGACCTTAGAAAAGTTAGATCATGCGGTGGATGGAGTCATTCCAAAACTTAAAAAAGTCGATTTGGAAGCCATGCTTTCCATGAAATGGAATGAAGATTCTGTACTTTTTCTATTTGGCTCAGGTTCAAAATTGCCAGACAGAGCCGCAGGTTGGAAAATAAACATGCACAATCCTGCCATTCAGGAAAGAATCGATTTATTGCCCTTTTATGAACTTTTAATGGACGAAACGAAGTTGAAAGAAAATGAGTTGAACATTGAAGCAGCGGTTGAATTGGATGGAAAGATTTACCTATTGAATCGCGGAAAAAACAAACTAATTAGTATAAAAACCGAACATTTCATCGAATTTATTGAAGGTCAACGGGATGATTTAAAGATTAAAACCTACACTATCGATTTACCGAAAGTAGATGGTATTGAAGCTGGTTTTTCTGGAGCAACCGTTGACGTAGCTGAAAATCGGATCATATTTACAGCTTCTGTTGAAAACACTTCTGATTGGATTAATGATGGTCAAGTGTTGGGCAGTTTCATCGGTATAATTGAAATCGATGAATTGGAAAATCATTATCATCCAAAAACTGTTTTGATTACTGAAAATGACGAGACATTAATTTTAAAAGTAGAATCTATTGCCTTGAAAAACCAACATGAAAATTCCTTTGATTGTATTTTGGTAACAGATAGTGATGGCGGAAAATCGGAACTACTTGAATTAACCATTAATTTCTAAGATAGCTGTCAAATTCTACCATGGTGTGACAGTAATATTGCAATCGCTCTTGTGCGCGGAAACTGCGCCAATAGAATGATCAAAATCACTGTAATAGGCACCGAAACAACCATTCCAGTAACTCCCCAAATACTTCCCCAAATTGCCAAAGAGATCAAAGCAACTAGTGGACTAATATTCAACGAATCGCCCATTAATTTTGGTTCTAAAATATTACTGATAATCGTTTGAACAATTCCAAGTAAAAAAAACAAAATGATAGGTAAAAAGAATTCTCCAAATTGAATTAACGAAAAAGCCGTTGGTAAAACTACAGCTAACAATGCCCCAATGATGGGAATAAAATTCATTATGAATATAATAAACGACCAGAACAGCGGCGATTCAACCCCAAAACTGATAAGAACGATAAAGCAGCATGCGCTTGAAATTAAACTGATAAGTGTTTTTAATCCAATGTAATGCGTGATTGATTTTTCAATATTGTTTAACAATAACGTAATTTGTTTGTGTTTTTCGCCTTTGAAAATTAACTGAAGTTTTTTCTTAAAACTCGCTTCTTCAATGAATAAGAATAGGATGTAAAAGAGGATCATCAACAAATTACCTGTCATAGAAGTGAGCTGATTGAAAAGGGTATTCGCTATCGTGGAGTAATCCAATTTTTCAATCGATTCATTGACCGTTTTTAAAATATCGAAACCTAAAGTTTCATTGATTCGAACGATAATATTTGTCATATTCCCTTGGTACTTAAAAATCGCTTTGACCAATTCTTCGCTATTGACGATTAGTACCTTAATCATTGTTCCTATAAGTGAGTAGATGATTAACGCAGAAACAATATTCTTTAGCCAAGAAGGCACATGTTCTCGAATAAAATGCTGAAGATCAATCACTCTTCGAATGGCCCGAATTAAGAAGTAAAATAAGAGTGCAAAAAGAAAAGGCGCAAGAATCACTTTGCCAAAAATAAGTGCCACCACCGATCCGAAAACGATGAGAATACCTGTGGTGATATTGCTTGAATTCATTGAATAAAAATACGATTATTTTTTTAAATCTCGATTTGACTTTTAAAACGAGGAACCAATAAATCGGTAATCAAGCGTAACTTTTCCGTAATTCGCTGGATCGCCTATAAAAATAATGTAGGACTGACCTTCATACCAGTCAAATGAGGCTTTGTAATCGATAGCACCTTTTTTGACTGTAATCACTTGGTTGATTGTCTGCGGAGATTCTCCAAGATAAAAAGTGACATTTTCACTCGCTTTACCTCTTATTTCAATTTCTAAGGAACTAATTGCGGTTTGATCGGCATGTTTTTTTAATTCAAACACCTCATGAAGGGCTAAATTTTCAACTTTAATGTGTTGCGTTTGATTGTTCCAGTAAAAATCTTTCAGAAAATATCGATATGAAATAAATCCAATTAAAAGAATTAATCCAATGATAATTAGTTGTTTAAGTTTTATTTTTGAAAACATAGTTGAAACTAAAATTGATTTATTTGTTTAAAACCACAAAAAAAGTTTGGTAAAGTCGAAACAAATTTAGAACATTTGCAAAGTCATTTACACAAACGGTGGATCTTATTTATAAAGAAGAGGTTAGAGACAGGCTCTGTGATCCTCTGGCAACCAACTTTAAGTCCCGATTTATCGGGGTTGGAAAACCGGTGCCAATTCCTGATTCCGAATGTTCGGAAGAATATAAACTAATTGTAATGAAAAGTATCGTATTTTCTTCTTACCAAATGACAGTTCGTCCCAAAGTGGATGACAAAAAATCAATTTCTCTTTTTGTTTCTATTACCGTTTGTTGCATGTGCTGCTGTTGCATGTGTTGGTAATTCTCTAATTCCTTATTGGCAATTATCAACTGACCTAGTTTACCAAGGGCCCAGGTATTCTTTTGTCATTGATTTAGCATAAAAACAATTTATTTAAAATCTTAAAAATTAATATTATGTCACAAAAAACATATCATTTCGAAACATTACAATTACATGCGGGTCAAGAGGCTGACCCAACAACAGGCTCTCGAGCTGTTCCAATTTATCAAACTTCATCGTTTGTTTTTAAGAATTCAGAACATGCTGCAAATCTTTTTGGTTTGAAAGAGTTCGGTAATATTTATACTCGCTTGATGAATCCAACAACGGATGTCTTTGAAAAGCGAATAGCCGCTTTGGAGGGTGGGGTTGCTGCCGTTGCTGTAGCATCAGGTCAGGCTGCCCAGTTCATTGCACTTAACAATATTCTACAATCTGGAGACAACTTTGTAACTAGTTCTCATTTGTACGGTGGAACATATAATCAATTCAAAGTAGCTTTCAAGAGACTTGGAATAGAAGTTAGGTTTGCAGAAGGAATCGATCCTGTCTCAATTGAAGAGCTAATTGACTCAAACACTAAAGCTATCTACCTTGAAGCAATTGGTAACCCAGAATTTAGCGTTGCCGATTTTGATGCAATTTCGAGAATTGCAAAAACGTATGATATTCCATTAGTTGTAGATAATACCTTCGGAGCTGCAGGTTACATATTTAAACCAATTTCTTTTGGTGCAGATATAATTGTTGCATCCGCTACTAAATGGATTGGTGGTCACGGAACTTCTATCGGGGGAGTTATTGTGGATGCTGGAACGTACAATTGGGGAAATGGAAAGTATCCTCAGTTTACGGAACCATCTGAAGGATATAATGGTTTAGTTTTTTGGGATGTTTTTGGAAGTCAAGGACCATTCGGAAACATTGCTTTTGCAATTAGAGCGAGAGTGGAAGGACTTCGTGATTTTGGACCTGCAATTTCGCCGTTTAATTCCTTTTTATTAATACAAGGTTTAGAAACACTCTCGCTAAGAGTACAAAGAACACTTGATAATACATTGGATTTAGCAGTGTGGTTACAAAATCAACCAGAAGTCGAATTTGTAAACTATCCGGGATTGGAAACTTCGAAACATCATAAGAATGCAACTAAATATCTAACAAATGGATATGGTGGTGTTTTATCTTTTAAGGTGCGAGGTGGAGCGGAAAAAGCGAATGTATTAGTTAATCAATTAGAGTTGATTTCTCATTTAGCAAACGTTGGAGATGCCAAAACAGTTATTATTCAGCCAGCCGCGACAACACATGAACAATTGACAGAAGTTGAACAAAAGGCCTCAGGTGTTGAACCAGGTTTACTTAGATTGTCAGTTGGAATTGAACATATTGAAGATTTGAAATCAGATTTAAAACAGGCATTAGTGAAAATTGCAACACCAGAGCTTCATCTGAATTAAAACAAAACCAGAGAATTGAAAATCCTAAAAGCATCGATTTTAGGATTTTCAATTGTGAATAAGTTAAACTATGAATACAATTAAAATTTACAAGCACCCATCATCTTTCGGATTAGAAAGTGGTGTAACACTTGATTCCTTGCAAATCGCTTATCACACCTATGGAAGTTTGAATGACTCCAAAAACAATGTGATTTGGGTGTGCCATGCTTTAACAGCCAACAGTGATGTGTTTGATTGGTGGAACGGAGTGTTTGGAGAGAATGATATTTTTAATCCAAAAGATCACTTTATCGTATGTGCGAATATTATTGGTTCTTGCTACGGTTCAAGTGGACCTTTAAACACCGAAATAGATGGTGAGTTGGCGTTGGATCATTTCCCTTTTATCTCAACACGCGATATGGCAAAAGCGCATGATTTGCTTCGAATTCACTTAGGATTGGAAAAAATTAAAGTGTTAATTGGTGCTTCATTGGGTGGACAACAAGCGCTAGAATGGTCAATTGATCAACCGAAAAGAATAGAAAATTTAATACTTATTGCAACTAATGCGCGCCATTCTGCCTTTGGAATTGCCTTCAATGAAACGCAGCGTTTGGCCATTTTCGCTGATCAAACATTTGGGAATGGAAATGTAGACGGTGGGAGACATGGTCTCATTACAGCGCGAGCAATTGCGATGCTGAGTTACCGCTCTTATAATGGATATGCAAAGACCCAAACTAATCCAGGAAATCATACCACGGTTGATTTTCTAGCCGCTTCCTACCAGCGCTATCAAGGTGAAAAATTAGCGAATCGCTTTAATGCTTATTCCTATTTGACATTGTCGAAAGCGATGGATGGACACAATGTGGGACGAAAAAGAGCATCTGTTGAAATTGCCTTGCAGCAAATCCGTGCAAATACTTTGGTAATTGGAATTGAATCTGATTTACTTTTTCCTATTCAAGAACAAGAGCATCTGAGCGAATGGATTCCAAATGCACAGTTTGGAAAAATTGATTCCGACTTCGGTCACGATGGGTTTTTAGTTGAAAACAAACAATTAACAGATTTAATAAAGGACTTTCTCTACAATGATTTCTTGCAGAATTGTCCAACAGTATTTAAAACAATTTTAAAAGGAAAATTAGCATGAGAAATAAATTGAACATAGGATTAGTAGGTTTCGGCGTGGTTGGGACTGGACTATATGAGGTATTGAATAAGAGTAAATTGTTGGATGCACGCATTTCTAAAATCGTCGTGAAGGACCCAACAAAAAAACGTTCACTTCCACAAGAGCATTTTTCTTACAACGTAAACGATATTTTGGAAGATACTACCATCAATGTTGTGGTTGAGTTAATCAACGACAGTGATGCGGCATATGTGATTGTGAAAGATGCTATTTTGAATGGGAAGCATGTTGTTTCTGCGAATAAAAAACTCATTGCAGAACATTTTGAAGAATTGATTGAACTTGCGAAGGACAACGGCGTTTCTTTTCTCTATGAAGCATCTGTTGGTGGTTCGATTCCAATCATTCGAAACTTAGAAGAATATTACAACAATGATTCTCTTTCTTCTGTACAAGGAATCGTGAATGGAACAACCAATTATATTTTGACGCAATCAAATTATGGTGTTGCCTATCAGGAAGCACTTGCAAAGGCAACCGAATTAGGTTTTGCTGAAATCGATCCAACCTTGGATGTCGATGGATTTGATTCAAAGTTCAAATTGGTTTTGCTTATCAAACATGCTTTTGGATTAATTGTACAACCAACAGAAGTGTTTAATTATGGGATTCGTCAACTAAAACCGCAAGATGTAAATTACGCAGGCGAAAAGGGTTACCGAATTAAATTGTTTTCAAGAGCTGAAAAATTAGGTGATTCGGTGGTCGGATTTGTCGCACCACATTTCGTAAAGAACGATCACTTTGCCTATCAAGTGGATAATGAATTCAATGCCGTTGTCGTTGAAGCCTTGTTTTCCGATAAACAATTATTTATTGGAAAAGGTGCAGGTAGTTATCCTACGGCAAGCGCTGTACTATCCGATATTTCTGCTTTGCAATTTGATTATCAATACGAATACCGTAAAACTGATACGAATGAAAAAACAGCGTTTACAGATGATTTCTTTTTAAAAGTTTACATCGGATCGCAATACGTTGAGGCAATTAATAATATTCCTTTTTATCGAATTGATGAGGTATATCAAAGTGGTGATTACAATTATCAAACAGGATGGGTGCGTTTCAGTGAAATTCGAAGCATTGATTTTAATAATCAATCAGATCTTTCCTTAATCGTTATCCCCGAAGCATTTATTTCTGCAAATAATGAATCAAAATTAACTGCAGAAAAGATTCAATATTTAACAGAGTTTGAACTCTAAATACGCCACATTATGAACTCACCATTGCCATGGTTTATCGCTGGACCTTTAATCGGATTGATTGTGCCTGCTCTCTTGTTTTTGAGAGAGAAACAATTCGGAATTTCATCGAGCTACCGTTTCATAGGAGCAACATTGCTCCCAAAAATCAAGTACTTCTCTTATTCAAAAGAAGGAGATCGCTGGCAACTGCAATTTGCGATTGGTTTAGTGCTTTCAGGTCTGGTAGTAGGACAATTTTTCACAGGATTTGATGCTGTCACAGTTCAGCCAGTTGAAGACTACCAACAAATAGCGTTGACTATTTATGAATGGAAGAATGCCTTGCAATTTTTTATTGGAGGAATATTGGTGGGATTTGGAGCACGTTACGCAAATGGTTGTACAGCAGGACACTGTATAATGGGAGTTTCACAATTTGCTTATAGTTCAATTTTAGCAACAATAGCCTTTTTTATTGGAGGGTTAATTGGTTCATTAATTATAAATCCAATCATTTTTTAATATGTTGAAGTTTATTCTCACACTTTTTTTAGGTTTCTTTTTTGGAACCATTTTATTGTCCTCACAAGCATTTTCTTGGTATCGAATTCAGGAGATGTTTCATTTTCAGTCCTTCCACATGTTTGGTTTGCTATTTTCCGCAATAGGTACCTCTGCATTTTTTCTTTTTCTAATCAAACGGACGAAAGCAAAATCTATTTATGGCAACCCAATTGATGTTCAACCCAAAAAAATAGAATGGAAAGCCAACGTCCTTGGAGGATTAATCTTTGGAATTGGTTGGTCAATTTCAGGCGCTTGTTCGGCTCCAGTTTATATTTTAGTAGGTTTACATTGGAAAATCGGGATTGTCCTTTTAATTGGAGCCTTTGTTGGGACGATACTCTATGGTTTGACCGAAAATAAATTACCGAGACAATGAAATTAACATTAACAAGAATAGAAGAACCATTCGTTTTGGAACTTCAAAATGAATCTGGAAATACCTGTGTGATGGATGCAAATCCTGCTATCGGAGGGAAAGGCTTAGGCTTTCGTCCGATGGAATTATTGGCGGGTTCTCTTGCTGGTTGTGCTTCTATCGATGTAATTAATATCTTGAAAAAACAACGTATAGAACCAAGTCATTTTAGTATCGATATTCAAGCGAAACGCAAAGAAGGAATTCTATCGCCATTTGAAACGATTCAGCTCATTTTTCATTTCGACCAATCAGTAAATTTAGAGAAAGTGAACAAAATAATTGAAATGACTTTACAGAAATACTGTTCAGTTTCAGCGTCGCTTGACAAACAAATTGAAATCACTTACGAAACCAGCATAATTTAACTCAGCTTAAAACTGACCAATTTATAGAAATATCAAATGGAAAAAGAAACAGCAGCCATACGCTTACAGACCAAAAGAACCGATTTTAATGAGCATTCGACTCCTTTATATTTAACGAGTAGTTACGTTTTTGATGATGCAGAAGATATGCGCGTACAATTTGCAGAAGAGAAGGAAGGAGAGATTTATTCGCGTTATGCCAATCCCAATGTGCAAGAGTTCATAAACAAAATGGCGTTTTTGGAAAATGCAGAAAATGGTTGGGCTACTGCATCTGGAATGTCAGCCGTATTCACGTTCTTTGGAGCGCTACTTTCTGCGGGAGATCACATTGTTTCAGCTAGATCCGTTTTCGGTTCGACGCACAGACTTTTCACTGAAATCCTCCCTAAATGGGGAATCACAACCACTTATATTGATTTTGATGATTATGAAGGTTATGAAAATGCCATAACTCCCGCAACAAAAATTTTGTATCTAGAAACACCAAGTAATCCAGGATTAGACATCATTGATTTGGAACGTGTTGCGGTCATTTGTAAACGGAAAAATATCCTTTTTGCAGTCGATAATTGTTTTGCAACTCCATTGTTACAGCGCCCATTGGATTTTGGTGCAGATGTGAGTATTCATTCGGCTACAAAATATATTGATGGTCAAGGAAGAACTTTAGGTGGAATTATACTTTCATCCAATGAAATCATCGAAAAAGTAAAAGCGTTCGCTCGCCATACAGGTCCTGCTTTGAGCCCATTCAATGCGTGGATTTTATCAAAATCATTGGAAACACTTGATGTACGAATGGAACGTCATTGCAATAATGCCTTGGAGATTGCAAAACGATTAGAAGAACATCCAGCAGTTTCTTGGGTGAAGTACCCATTTTTACCTTCACACCCGCAATATGCAATTGCACAGCGTCAAATGAAAAATGGGGGAGGAATTGTTTCTTTTGAGTTAAAAAAAGGATTGGAAGCTGGAAGAAAATTCTTAGATCAATTGGAATTATTTTCGTTGACGGCCAATTTAGGTGACACTAGAAGTATAGCAACACATCCGGCTTCGACGACACATTCCAAATTAACACAGGAACAGCGATTAGATGTAGGTATTTCCGATGGATTGGTGCGATTATCAATAGGCTTAGAAAATAAAGACGATATTTGGAAGGATCTTGTAAATGCGCTAAATTTGGTTTGAATCTGCCTTTTGGCATAGCATTTGTCAAAGGCGTGAAATATAAATAAACTACCATGAAATCAACAATTACTTCAATTTTGCTTTTCACAGCACTCGTTTTTTCTTCTATTGCGCAAAATATAGACGATAACAAGGTGAATTTTAAATACATTCAATTACCCTTGCAAAAAGTAAATCCACTTTTTTCTGCTTATGAAGTGAGAGTAAATCATTTGTATAAAAAAGCAAATGAAGATAGTTTGTTGATCTTTCAGCAACGAAAAGATGCGGCTCAAGCTAATTATCAAGCACAATACAATGCTTTTATCGTTCAGAAGAATGCCCTGGATAAAGTTTATTTGAATCAATTGGCGCAATATGAAAAGGCTACCAATGCAGGAACTCCAGCAACAGTTCCTGTGCCACCAACTTATCCAAACGCCCCGTTGTTTGTTCCTTTAGATGCACCACGTTTACATACAGAATTAACCGATAATGACGTCAACTCACTTATTGATATTCAAGGTTTCACGAAAGGACTTGGTGGTGCAATGTTGACGATTGATGTATACCCAATCCGTGATATTCGGATCATCGAAACAAAAACGGGTTCAGGTCCAACTACAAAATATGATTATAAGTGTCAATACATTTTACCAATAATGGTAACTTTTGAAACACCGACAGAAGGTGCGCTTTTGAAAAAAACGTATTTCGAAACAGTGCAATATCAATCAATGAAGTCTTACTCGAGCAAATACGAATATCAGGCTTGGTTTATAGATAATGGTGCTCAATATTATAGAGATTTAGAAAAAAACGCGCGCAAGAGTGCCTTGCAAGAAGTAAATGGCATTTTAAACAATGAGTTTGGTTACGTCTCCATGCAACGTAATGCGGAACTTTATTCAGTTAAAAAATACCGTGACTATGATTATGCAGAGGTAACAGCGGCGTATACACTGACAACACAAGCAATGAATTTAGTATCCAAGGATCGAAATCGCGCAGGTGCAATTGAAAAAATAACACAAGCCATCGCGAAATGGGAAGTATTAATGGAAGAAAGTAATCTGACCGATGATAAAGCACGTGTGAATGATAAAATTACGGCAATGATTCACTGCAATTTAGCTGAGTTATATGCTTGGAAAGGTGATTACGATAAAGCAGAGTTGCACACAAATCTTTCTTTGAATGGGGGAGTGGCAAAATTCAGAAATCACTCAGAGCGTGTTCAATCATTTTATGCTGATCAACGCAAACGTTGGGAAATTCATTATTGAATCAGTAAGGATTTAGCAAATAAATATTTTTTTGTTAAATTTCATTCTAATCAATTTTTCTACTCTACTTTTACTCTGTGGAAAAACAATTCTATCAGCGAATATTTATGTTCATTGCTAGTCTGGTAATTGTTACGAATATTTTTTGTTCCACTCATCAAGCATATCTCCTTTCTAGCATTAAATTTTCTTTAGAAGAAACAGTTCTCGATTCTAAAAATAATATCTATTCTAAAGAGTTGTTGAGTATGTTTGCGGAGAATTTGAAAAAACCATGAAGTCAATCTTTTACATACTTTGCTTACTTCTAGTTAATTTATGGTCATTTTCCCAAAAACAAATCTCAACGCAACAACATGCGTGGGTAATGTATACAGGAAATCATAAATTAACCGAACGTTGGGGAATTCATACTGAATATCAATGGAGAAGAAGTGATTATTTTCAGGATTGGCAACAATCATTATTGCGTTTGGGGCTTGATTATTATAGCAAACAAAATGCGCAATACACCCTTGGATACGGATGGATTCGATCTTATCAATATGGCGAACAACCAATCGCCCATTCCAATAATGAACATCGAATTTGGGAACAATTCATTTTAAAGAATAAGGTTGGGAGAGTTGAATTTCAGCACCGTTATCGTTTAGAACAACGATTCATTGAAAATTGGAAGGTGAATTCATCTGGTGAATTTGAACAAGAAGGTTTTATTTTTCGTCAAAGAGTGCGCTATCGTTTTTTTGCTA
>JBIIKG010000081.1:0-11185 GCA_044233275.1 Crocinitomicaceae bacterium
TCAAAAGTTAATGAGAATGGATAAATACCCCCATTATAATTCCCCTCAATCAAAACGCATCCTAATTCCCCTCCTAAATAGGAGCAATTGCCATTTCCACAGGTATAACTAAAACCAGCTGGTAAACCATTGATACTTGTTAATGAATATGATTGAATTGGAGAACCAACATACGAACCAGAGGGATCTAATTCCGGTGTAACAGCAGTCGGAAATTTAAAATTGATCGTTGTCTGATAAAATGAATTAACTATTGCAAAAGGTACATTTTGAATTGTATCAGGCCAAATACCTTGAATGGAGTCATCATAAATAGGGTTTGGAGTACAAGCTTGTCCAAAAGTATAACCTGCCGATATAGATAACAATAAAATAAAACAGATGTGTTTAATGAATTTTTGCATAATGGTAATTTTCGTTTTTAACTTTTATTGAATAAGTATTTAATTCTTCACGATTTTATACATCAAATTCGCATTATCATCGATTTTGATAAAATAAACGCCTGTTGCAACTTGCTCCAAATTGATTGTTTCTTTCAACGCTCTAAATTGACCGCTTAGAATAATTCTACCCGTATTATCTGTTAAGTAATAATCTTTCCCTAACAGTTCAGAAGTAATTTCTAGCGTCACATCTTTCGAAGTTGGATTTGGATAAACCAGTACAGTGTTGTTTGCAATTGTACTTAGTCCATTTACGCCATTGTTCACAATATTCGATTTTGAAACACTGTAATTAACAACTTTCGTCGGGTCACAACTGTTTGGATTTACAATTTCTATTTGGTAATAAACAGGTCCAACTGGCGGAGCTAAATCCGTGTAAGAATTCAAGTTGCTTTGAATTGTGGTTAATAAACTGATGTTCGTCGGATCTGTACCTCTATAAATATTATAACTTCCAAAGGTCAATCCTTCATAATGACTCCAAATTAAATTCCACGCACCGCCAACTCCTGCATTGATTGTGAGGTGAATTGTTTTGTGGAAATCTCCCAAATTGGTTTCTGTTCCACACGTATCTAAAACAGTCAATTTGTAACGGTAAGCTTGCACCGCAGGATTTGAATTTTGATCTAGGAAAACTGCTAAATCAGGATAATTTGTCGCACCAATTTTGGTGTACACATCTGATACGTTTGTTTCTTTGTAAACGTAAAACGAATCGATACCTAATGTCAACGGTTTTTCCCACACAATACGATTTTCGTTTGTCAATGAATCCATTCCAACTACACACACGTTTGGTGATGCCATGAACGAAGCATTTACAACATACGGAGCAGAAGTTCTAGCACATCCGTTTGAGTTTGTAACTGTCACCGTATAACTTCCTGATTGAGTAACTGAAATACTCGCAGTAGTTGCACCTGTATTCCAAGAATAAGAGGATGAACCAGCAGGTACAGACAATGTTAACGAACCACCAGAACAAGAAGTAATTGTTCCAGTTGAAGTAATTGTTGGAATACTTGGTAGTGGATTGATAGTTACAGAAATCCCATTAGATGTTACAGGACAGGTATTTTGGTAAATTGTAACGGTATAACTTCCACTTAACTGTGCATAAATTGAACTGCTTGTTGCACCTGATACGGGCACACCATTTCTATTCCATTGGTAGCTAAAAGATGGATCTGTGTTGCAGCTCAAGAGAACTGAATCACCAGTACAAGCATTCAAAGGCCCTGTTTGATTTAGTGCTGCAGTATGGGTGCATGTAACACCTCCAATGACAAAAATTAAATCATTGTATATAGTTGATGTAACACAGCCGGTTGCTATATTTTCAGCAACTAAAGTAACATCGGCATATCCATCTTGGGTATACGTATGACTCAAAAACGGTGAATTGGATTGTTGTGAAGTTCCATCACCAAAATACCAGGTGAAGTTGTAATTTGACAAATTGGATGTTTGATTATTAAAAGCTACATTCAACGGGGAATTTCCAAATGCAGGGTTAGCTTGAATTTGAATGTAATCATTATAGTTTACCGTTAAATCAAGCGTAACAATACTATCACATCCGTTGGCCGCTGGAAAGGTTTGCGTAAACGAACCCGGAAAGTTATAATCTTGGTTATTCCAAGTATAAGTTTCTCCATCACAAATTGTTTCAGAGAAACTGGTTTGTATAGGATTAACGATTGTCAAATTTATGGTAACAATTACACTATCACATCCAAGTGAGCTTGGAATTGTTTCTATGTAAGTACCTGATTGAGAATATAACTGCCCAGTTGGAGATGTATATGAGTTACAAGCTGATTCATTAATTACCTGATTTGTAGGGTTTGTTCCACACATTACCATTTGTACAACAGGCGTTGCTATTTGATAATACCATGTATAATCATTATTATCAAGGAAAAATGAGGTTTCTGGCTCAGAAGTTCCAGCATTTGAAACTTTTAATCCACCATCATAAGTACCAACTACCGGAAGATAAACTGTATTTGCTTGAAGTTGGAAAGGAGAAATTAATGGTATGGTTAAGTTTGTGTTCAGGTTCGAAGATGTAACAATTAATGGATCTGATTCACTCTCATAAACAAAATCACCTGTTGTAAGATCGATAGAATATAATTTCACATAAATTTCAGTTCCAACAGTTGTGCCACTGGTGCCACCAAGTAAACGCGTATTAATAGCTCCTAATGTTTGATTCTGAACAATTTCGTATAGATTTCCAACTTCAAATCCATCTGTGCCATTGGAAGTGTTTCCTGCATATATGCCATTATCGCGTGCGTAGATGTTATCGTTTACATTTATAGACGCAATGTTGTTTAATAAATTGTTTGCAGGAACAGCATCTAAATAGGGAGAACTTACACTAGCATTTAAAGTATATGTTCCAATTCCAGATGGGATGAATGAAGTCTGGCAAAACAACGTATCTGTTACCCAACTGTTTATTGTTGTCGCAACAGAAGTTCCGGAGTAACTACTTGTGGTTGCATTTAATACGACATTATTTTGATTTTGTATACCCAAATTAGTAACTGAACCAGCAAATTCTATTGGAGCAATTTGAGAAACTGGCACCTGATAATATGGGATTCTTATTCCAGAAGCACCAGTTGACCCCCATGAAAGGTCATTTAACCTTAAATCATAATTCGGCAATGTTTTAATTTTTACATTATCAACTCCCCAAAACCAATCATAATTTCCCAAATAATGAAATCGGATACGCACTTGGTTACTCCAAGCACCAGCAAAAGGATTAATAAAAATTGATTCTATCTCGCCATCTATGCAGTTTGAGTTAGTTGCAACTTCAGAGTTCACTTCAAAAGCGAACCACGTGAATCCACCATCATTTGAAATTTCAACATAAGTTTGTTCCAAAAAATTTCGGTAATAGTCGTTGAAGGTTAATTCAAAGGCTGACGTCCCTAAAGACGAAAGATTAATATTACTATTGTATTCTAGATAAGCATCTTGAACTTGGCCCGGTCCTGCTTCATCAGAATTAATTAAAACAAAATTGCCTGTTGCTGCACTAAAAGTTGCGGGCCATTGATAACCTCCTTGCTGTGCAAGAATGTTACTTGGTAGCGAAGTTAGAAACTGCCAATCACCACCGGTGTGATTTACTCCATTTGTTTGACTCCACTCACTGGGTGTCTCAAAGCCATTTTGCCATAAAATGGTTTGGCTATTTCCAATAAATGGAAAAAATAGGCATAACAAGAAAAAACAAGAGTTTTTTTGAATCAATTTGAACATAGTAGTAGGTTTTTTTTGCAAATATACTAAAAACATTATTTCATGAAAATTTCTACATGAGCATAATAAAAATTACACCCAAAAAACACTTTGTGATAAATGAACATTGATGAAAAATGAATAGGGGAAAAAGCAAATTATAAAACCAAATTTAGGATTAAATCATCACCAATTTTTGCCACTTTCCATAAGTATTGTTTTGTCAAACTCTCAAATCCCATATTCTATTTTTAATCAAGGTTGATTCCTTACTTATTTTAGGGTTATAATTCTGAATATGTTTCCTCAAAACTATTTCAAGACATTCACGTGCCCAGTGTAGGTATATTTTTTATCGTTTTCATTGTCTTTAAGTCGAATTGTCCATGTATATATCCCGTCCGGTACAATTTTATTATTATAGGTTCCATCCCAACCCTCTTCTGCATCTTTTGATTCAAAAATTATTTCTCCCCATCTATTGAAAATGGTCAAATTGAATTCAAAAGGATCAAAACCAGAAGTAAATACAGGTACAAATGAATTGTTGAATTCATCACCATTTGGTGTAAAACTATTTGGCACGTAGAACACTAATTCATCCAAAACGGTTACAATCTTTGTAATTGTATCTGAACATCCCGCTGCATTATACGCGACCAATTGAACAGCGTATGAACCTGGTTCTCCTGGATATGTGATCAATGGATTTACCAATGTTGAAACAATTCCATTTTCAAATTGCCACAAATAGCTGTTTGCAAATTCTGACTGATTGATGAATTGAAATGTAGGATCATAAATCGACGTTGCATATTCATTTGTTGAGAAATCGGCAATAGGATCTTCTAACACACACACAATATCATTAAATGTTTGAGAGGCTGTACAGCCCCCTGCATTGGTTGAAGTAAGCGTAACGTCGTAACATCCTGAGTTCGTATAGCTCGTTGAACTAGAAGTCGCTGATGTTTCACCATTTCCAAAATTCCATAAAACTGCAGTTGAAGTTGGGGTCGAATTATCCGTGAATGTCACTGCCAGCGGGGAACATCCAGAAGTAATATTAGAGCTAATGGAAATTGAAGGAATTGGTAAAATTACAATATCAATAGTAGATGTGCCTCCGCATGTGCCGGGTGTAGTATATGAAATTGTATTAATTCCAACTGTAGCCAACGACGGGTTAAATGAACCACTACTTGCATTCGTAATTCCTTGACCAGACCAGGTCCCTCCTCCAGCCGAGGCAATCAGCGTAACGATTCCAGCATTTGAGCAAAATGGCCCAGATGGGTTTATGGTAGCTGGAAATCCAGTAACAATTGCAACTAAGCTCGTAACAGATGTTGTACAACCATTCAAACTCACCGTAACAATGTAATTTCCTGCATTCGCTAAAGTAACATTTGGTATACTCGGATTTTGAGAGAGCGAGGTAAATGATTGGGGACCAGTCCAAGAATAGGTAGCTCCTGCAATTGTTGTTGCGCTCAAATCTAATTGTTGTGTTACACAAAGGGGACCATTGTTTGTCACTGTGACAACCGGAGTCGGATTTACAACAATTGCTTCTGCATTCGATGTAGCAGGAGAACCAACCAAACAAGGTGTTGCATTGGATGTCATTTGTACTGTCACAGATGCCCCATTTGGTATCGTTGTAGAAGTAAATGTTGAACTAGTTTGACCAGCAACAGGATTTCCATTGATAAACCATTGATAGCTTGGAGCGGTTCCACCATTTGTTGGTGTTGCTGTGAATGTTACAGAACTTCCCGCACAAATTGTATTTGTTGATGCCGAAATAGTAACGGATGCAGTAATTAATGGATTTATCGTAACAACAATCGCTGAAGATGTTGCAGTTGGGACTGATAAACAAGGTGTTGCATTAGATGTCATTTGAACAGTAACGGATACACCACTCGCCAATGACGTCGATGTAAATGTTGAATTCGTTTGACCTGCAACTGGATTTCCATCCACAAACCATTGATAGCTAGGAGTAGTTCCACCATTGGTTGGAGTTGCTGTAAAGATTATAGCAGCACCCGTACAAGCACTTGTTGTGTTTGCTATAACAGCAACAGACGGAATCAATACAGGATTTACTGTAATAGAAACTGCGTTTGATGTAGCTGGCGAGCCAATTAAACAAGGCGCAGGATTTGATGTCATTTGAACAGTAACTGATGCACCATTTGCCAAACTTGTCGAAGTAAATGTTGTATTCGTTTCACCAGCGACAGGATTTCCATCCACGAACCATTGATAACTTGGAGTAGTTCCACCATTGGTTGGAGTTGCAGTGAAAGTTACTGAGCCACCAGTGCAAATCGTATTAGTTGATTCCGAAATGGAAACAGAAGCCGTAATTGATGGATTGATTGTTACAACTATCGGTAAGGATGTTGCTGTTGGCACGGATAAACAAGGCGTTGCATTAGAAGTCATTTGAACAGTAACCGATGCGCCACTTGCTAAAGTCGTTGAAGTAAATGTTGAATTCGTCTGACCGGCAACAGGATTTCCATCCACAAACCATTGATAGCTTGGAGCAGTTCCACCATTGGTTGGCGATGCGGTGAAGGTAATGGGAGTTCCATCACAAATTGTAGTGGCGCTTGCAGTAGCCGAAACGCTTGCCGTTAAATTTGGGTTTACCGTCACAATTACAGTAATTGGAGTGCCTGAGCATCCGCTCGCTGAAGGGGTGATTGTATAAGTTGCAGTCCCAGCAATACTGCCAGTAGCTGTAAGTGTTTGGTTGATTGAAACAGCATTTCCTGTTTGATTTCCATTGGATGCTCCACTCACACCATTTTGAACAACTGTCCAAGTGTAGGTTGTATTTACCACGGTTGAACTCAAAGCGATACCTGTTGATTGTCCGGAACAGATAATCTGTGCATTTGGAGTCGCAGTAATCGCAGGAGAAGGATTAACTGTTATTACACGAGATGTTGTAACTACATTCCCACAAGCATCTGTTACAAATGAATACAGGGTAACTGAACCTGTAGTTGGAAAAGTAATAGTTGCATTCGCCCCTGCTCCAATGCTTGGTAATCCCGTTGGACTAAAACTCCAATTATAAGTATATGCTGGAACTCCATAGGTTGTTGTTGTACTCGCTGTTATTGTTCCTCCCTGGCAAACGGTAGTCGCTGAAACTGTCATATTCGACGCGGCATTCGTATATTCCAACGTTCTTCCAGAGATCGTCATGGTCCATGGTGACCCTGCACCAATACAGGTGTTATTGCATCCACTTGTGCCCCAACAGCCTCTAAAAAATTGCATGGTAAAGGTGACATTTACAGGAACGCAACTTGGTGCAGGTATACACGATCCTACATCATTGAAGATCGAAACATTTGTTCCAGTGCAGGTTCCATTACCAGTTAAATTACAAAACCAATAAAATCCTGCAGCTGCTGGACTAAGACAACTTCCAGCTGAAAAACGAACAGCTCCATCTTCTAGCCAACAAATCCCAGTTGCATTGTAATTAAACGACCATGTCACATCAGTTATCGTAGCATTTGCTGGTCTAGGAACTGTTAAAATTGAATTACAAGAATTAGTGAAATTACAACTCGCATTGTATTGTGAACCCGCAATGGCTGCTTGAGCGAGCGTATTTGACAAGGTAACAAGAGGATCAACAACCAATTCATATTCATCAATATTTTCATTGATCCAATTAAATGGCACAATCACCCCTAAATTACTTCCAGAAATTTTATAAACAGGCTCTAAAAAAAGGTCTTTAGGTCCGTTTTTAGCATATAAAATTCCTTTTTGTATAAATGCCAATTCGCCTTGGTCATTTTTAACAAAAACGTCCCCCACTCCTTCTTGAGTCTGACCATCATTGAAAGCTAGATTTACACCGCCTGCTGCTTCAAACTCATCGGTAAAGATCAATTCATCAAAGATTCCGAATTCATTCGTCTTGATAATAAAATTTGTTTTGATTGCTCCTCTAAGAACACGCATTTCAGCATCAATTCCGGGGAAAATCGAAGATATTTTTATCCCATCGTCTCCAACAGAAACAGTCGACCAATTAGCATCAACCGGTGATTGGAACTGACCATCTTTTTTTACAATTAATTTCCAATTATTGAAACTCAAATGACCCTTAGTAGTCTCTAAAAATGCCGTTTGATTTGGAAGGTCAAAACCAGCCCTATCTAAATTAAAACCAGATTTATAGATTCCATTAGAACTATTCTTTAAGCGGTGATCAATTGTCAACCATTGCCCATCAATAAGCTCATGCAATTGCCCCATGGCTTTTTGCTGATAATATTGGTTCTGATCTGTTTTGTCAACGAAATAGCGTCCATCTTCAGTTCGCTTGGATAAATCTTCTATACAATCCGTACATGGCGCATCACTTGGCAAAACTCCAAATTCAGGGTGCGAAAAATAAGCCTGCTGATTAATGCGTTTCCAACTGTCTAAATTCTGAATAGGGCGATTTGAAAAAGAGGAGAAATTGGCTTCTTCACTCCTCATTCCTGTTGCGGCCTTATGTTGAGCAAATAGAGAGCTTTGAAGCGGGAGAAGAACAAAAAGAAGAAAGATTAAATTGCTAAAGTTCTTTGAGAAGCAATGGCATTTTTTCATAAAGGCGGAGATAAATAAATAAAAAACAACTCTGAAAAAAATCATTTTTTTTATATAACATGTGCAAAATGAATATATAAGGGATTCTATCGAAACTAAATCGGTTTTGATTGAAAATTTTTTGACTAAAATCTAAACTAATTTTAAATTTGAACTTATTACAGTTTACCGTTGGTTTTATGAATCCTCTGTTTCTTCTTTACACATCTTTACTGGTTTTTATGCCATATTTTGAATTTGAAGAAGCATTCCTGGGAAAAAATTGAAGTCATAATTTTTAGAAATCACGACTTAAAAAGCCGTCCAGTATAAACTAGACGACCACTTTGGATTTTATATAATTTCAACGTTCAACTCATCACCAATTTTAGTGACTTTTACTAAGTTTTGTTTCGTAAGACTTTTGATACTCACATCCCATTGTTTTCCGCTCAATCCAGCTTTCATCTTCAAGGTATTCAAATCCATTGATTTTTCCTTTTGAATGATATCGAAAATCATTTTTTCATTCTCACTCAATTCCACCTTTTGCTGATGAACTTCTGGTCGCATTTGAGGGAAAAATAATACTTCTTGAATAGACGGATTGTTGGTCAAATACATAATCAAACGGTCCATCCCAATACCTAAGCCAGATGTTGGCGGCATACCGTATTCCAACGAACGCAAGAAATCATAATCAATAAATTGACCTGCTTCATCGTCTCCTTTTTCTGATAAACGAACTTGTTCTTCAAAACGTTCACGTTGATCAATTGGGTCATTCAACTCCGAATAAGCATTCGCTACTTCCTTCCCACAAACCATTAATTCAAAACGTTCTGTCAATTCTGGATTGTCACGGTGTTCTTTGCACAAAGGCGACATTTCTTTCGGGTAATCGGTAATGAACGTTGGTTGAATGTAATTTCCTTCACATTTCTCACCAAAAATTTCATCAATCAATTTTCCTTTGCCCATTGTATTGTCAACCGCAATACCCATACCTTTTGCTGCTTCAAATAATTCTTGTTCAGTTTTACCAGCAATGTCAAAACCAGTAAAATCAATAATTGATTGGCGCATCGTTACACGCTTATATGGCGCTTTGAAGTTTATTTTATGCTCTCCAAATGTTGTTTCAGATGCACCATTTACAGCAATTGCACAATGCTCTAACAAACGTTCGGTGAATTCCATCATCCAATTGTAATCCTTGTAGGAAACATAGATTTCCATTGCCGTAAACTCAGGATTGTGCGTGCGATCCATTCCTTCATTTCTGAAGTTCTTGGAAAATTCATACACACCGTCAAATCCACCTACAATCAATCTTTTCAAATACAATTCATTAGCGATACGCATGTACAATGGCATATCCAATGCATTGTGATGAGTCACAAATGGACGAGCAGCTGCTCCACCTGGTATCGATTGCAAAACTGGTGTTTCTACCTCCATATAACCTGCATCATTGAAAAATTGACGCATCGCAGAAAACAATTTTGTTCGCTTAATAAAAATTTCTTTAACATGTTGGTTTACCACCAAATCAGCATAACGCTGACGGTAACGCATTTCAGGATCAGTAAATGCATCATGCACTCTTCCTTCAGCATCCGTTTTAGGCAAGGGAAGCGGCTTCAATGATTTACTCAATAAGGTAAATTCTTCGACGTATACAGATGTCTCACCAACCTTCGTAGTAAACATGTATCCTTTTACTCCGATGAAATCTCCTAAATCCAATAACTTCTTAAATACTTGATTATATAAGGTTTTGTCTTCTCCCGGACAAATTTCATCTCGGTTAAAATACAACTGAATGCGGCCTGAAGAATCTTGTAATTCAGCAAATGATGCTTTTCCCATATCGCGTTGACTCATCATACGACCCGCCAAACAAACCTTTTTACCGTCTTCGAACTTCTCCTTTATCTCCGTAGCATAATCAGTTACTGGGTATAAATCTGCAGGATAGGGATTAATTCCCAATTCGCGCAATTTATTCAACGATTCTCTCCGCTGAATTTCTTGTTCAGAAAGTTCAAAAACACTCATTACATTTAATTTAAGGCCTCAAAGATACGGGAGAATTCTGAATTTTGAATTCCTAATTTAGAATTACACGCTTTGAATAAACTAGCGTCACATTTCAATTTCAAAAAAAACCAATCCTTATTCCTTGTTCTTTGCGCTTTGTTCTATCTTTGAGACATGGAATTCGAATCATACCAAACACTGAAATCACTCCACATTATCTTCATGGTAAGTTGGTTTGCTGGCTTATTTTATATCGTTCGATTGTTTATCTATCACACAGAAGCTCAGCAAAAAGAGGAGCAAGTACGAAATATCTTGTCCCGACAATTCATAGAAATGGAAAAAAAATTATGGTGGATCATCACTACTCCCGCTATGATTTTAACTGTTCTTTTCGGAACATGGATGCTCATTGCAAATCCACTTTTATTGAAAATGCCTTGGATGCACATTAAATTAGCCTTCGTTGGTTTATTATTAGTCTATCATTTCGTATGTCAAAAAATAATGCTTGACATGAAGAAAGGAACTTTCAATTGGAAATCGAATGCACTTAGAATTTGGAATGAAGTCGCAACATTAGCCCTTGTAGCAATAGTCTTTCTTGTCGAAATGCAAGGTGCCATGAATTGGATCAAAGGAACAGTAGGTTTCTTTGCTGTGGCTATTGGATTAATGATTGGAATTAAAATCTATAAAAAAATAAATATAGTAGGGTTGAATTGCAATAAAAAAATAAAAAAATAAATATAGTAGGGTTGAATTGCAATTCAACCCTACTATATTTACAACACAAAATTTCA
>JBIIKG010000082.1:0-11161 GCA_044233275.1 Crocinitomicaceae bacterium
TATGTATGGATTTTTTAGTGTTTACTTTCAGACCATCAATGGATCTGGTAACACAATGGCTTCTTTTATGATTGAAATTCTCTGTGCGATTGTATATTTGCTGGCGAGTTATTTACTTATAAAAGTTCTTCAAGTAGATGTCCGATGGATATGGACGAACGAATACATATACTTTGGAACCATGGGAATATTATCTATACTCTATCTAAGGTTTTTTGATTGGAAGAAAAAAGTGGTCTAATGGAAAAGAAAGATTTCAGAATTGTTTTTATGGGGACTCCCGATTTTGCAGTAAGCATTTTGGAGGGACTGGTATCTGCGAACTTTAACATCGTTTCTGTTGTCACCGCGCCAGATAAACCAGCTGGACGAGGTCAACAGCTCTCTGAAAGCGCTGTTAAAAAAGCAGCTATAACTCATTCAATTTCCGTCCTTCAGCCAAGCAACTTAAAAGATGATGTATTTATCCATGAGCTTCAATCTCTCAACGCAGATTTGTTTGTTGTAGTCGCGTTTAGAATGTTACCGGAAATAGTTTGGTCCATGCCGCCAAAAGGAACAATTAATCTACACGCTTCTCTCCTTCCTAATTATAGAGGCGCAGCTCCAATAAATTGGGCTGTTATCAATGGAGAGAAAGAAACAGGCGTTACAACCTTTTTTATTGAGAAAGAAATTGACACGGGAAAAGTTATTGAACAAGAGAAAATAGCAATCGAAGAAAAGGAAACAGTTGGTGAGGTTCACGATAAGTTAATGGTCTTAGGAACAAAGTTGACTGTCAGCACTGTTGGGAAAATAATGATTGGCGAAGCAAATGGGATTGAGCAAGATTCGATGACTACATCAACTTTGAAAAATGCTCCAAAAATATTCAAACTAGACTGCAAAGTTGATTGGGATCAGGAAGTGACTGTTGTCCATAATTTCATTCGAGGATTATCTCCTTATCCAACGGCTTGGACAGAGCTGAAAAATAAAGTTACAGGAGAAGTCAAAAGCTTTAAACTTTTTATATCATCTAAAACAATGCAATCAGTAAAGGACGGCACAGCTCTTTTAACCTCATCCGAAGGAGTTCTATTTCCTTGTGCTGATTTTTATCTTTGTGTTACTGAGTTCCAGATGGAAGGAAAACGTCGCATGAATTATAAGGAATTCTTGGCAGGAAATAGATTAGAGGATTGGCTAATTAACAAATAAACACTTCTGTATGTCAGTAAAAATGGACATTCTTAGCAAGATAGCTAATTTGCTAAGTTGCTAATTTTAAAACTTTAAACTTAGCTAAGTTTCTAAATTTAGAATTTTCAATAAATCTATTATTAAATCCAAATTTTTCCTAACTTAAGGTAATTATTAACCTAATAAACCTTAAATCATGGGCGCAACAAAAACCTCCCACTACTCAAAAGAAACTATGCAAATGGCAAAAATTGCCAATGCACTCGCGCATCCTGCTCGAATTACTATTGTAAAGTTGTTAGTTGAAAAAATTATTGTTAGAAATAAGGAACTTCATAAAATTTTGGGGCTCTCAGATGTGACAGTGCATCACCACATGAAAAAACTCATTGCAGCAAACATTGTGAAATTTCAATATATCACCCATGAATACGAAGTTAGTCTTATTCCTGAGCAGCTTGAAGAATTGAATTATTACCTAAAACAATAGATTGAAATAATCTTCAAAAGTGAAATCACTATCCAAAACATCAAATAATTCAATGTATTAGGACACTAAAGATCTTCTAAATTTAAACGATAAAATAAGAATGTTGGTCGAAAAACTCAGAAATGGTGGGCTTTTCAATGGTGTTTATCAACAAAATGGTGCTTTTATCAACAAAATTGTCGTTTTTTTCACTGAAACACTTGTGTGGCTTGGATATTCAGATATATTTGCTTTGATAAATAATTACAAACATTCAAAAAACTTAACAATGAACAAAGCAGAATTAATTGACGCGATGGCAGCTGAGGCTGGATTGTCTAAAGCTGATGCAAAGAAAGCATTAGATGCATTTGTAAGCGCTACAGCTAACGCAATGAAAGGTGGAGATAGAATTTCTCTAGTTGGATTTGGATCTTTCTCAGTTTCTAACAGAGCTGCAAGAACTGGTCGTAACCCACAAACAGGAAAAGAAATCAAAATCGCTGCTAAAAACGTTGTACGTTTCAAAGCTGGTGCTGAGCTTTCTGCAAAAGTTAACTAATCAAATTTAGATTGGATAAAAAGGGGAATCGAAAGGTTCTCCTTTTTTTATGTCCAAAATTTTAATTTTGAAATATTCCCTCTTCAAATTTTGTAGCTTTGGCAAACTATTGTTAAAACTAAAAGAGTTGTTTTACATTATTTTTATTATTCAAGAAATAATGGATCATTTCCATAATATATCAATCCTATGAAATTTACTTATTCAATTGGCATTTTATACTTACTCTTAACTTCATGCGGTGGACCAATAGATCTAGAGCAGCACATGGTTAGTCCTAATGGTTTTAAAATGGATCCATATATTCTTCAAGATGGTGCGGAAATTGAAATCATTGGAAAATCAGATAAAATAACACCAGAACACAAAATAGATTTTTACAATCTTGTAGTTGTGCGTTCAATTGAAACAGGTGACACAATTAATATATTAGCGACGACCTTCATTCATCAGGGGCAAAATGGTGCGTATATGAAATTCATTTCAACAGAATCTGCACATGGAAAAATTTTAGAAGCTCAAAGCGATAAAAAAGATTTGAATAACAAAAACTTGAATGATTTGGAGCCTAAGAGATTCAACAAAGTTTTTTACGACAATGATTTTCTTCCTGCAGATGTTAGGCGTTTTCCTACCATTATTGGTATTATTGGGGATTACACAATAGTCGATAATGTTGAGAAACAAGAAAATATTGACAAAGCCATTGATTCCTTACTAGAGATTCAATAGATGAATCATTAATCAAATAACTCTGTCATTAACTTTCCAGTTGAAGCTGATTTCGGTAAACCAAGTAATTCAGAAACTGTTGCATGAATATCAATTAATTCTCTCGGCTCATTAATTTCAATACCACTTTTAAAATCGGGACCAAAAGCATAAAAATTTAAATGTCTGCATCCATCACAACCATCTCCATGCGAAACAAACCCATTAGCTATTCCATCCAAATGTCTCCCATGATCGTTAGTGACAAAAAGTGTTGTTTTGTCTTTGTAAATCGGATCAGTTTGGATAAATGACCACACCTGATAAATATATTCATCTACACTTTTAATTCCATTCAAATAAGCAGACCAATCTCCTGCATGACCTGAAAAATCAGGCTCCCTAAAATTTACATATAATAACTTTGGATGATGTGTTGTCAACACATTCATTAAAATAGGAAAGGTAATACTATCATGACGATAACCACTACCTAGCCCACTGATACCGCAATTAGTTGATGGTAAAAACTTATCCTTCCATGATATATCTTTTGTGTTTGATAAAATCTCCAACTTATCTTTACTTGTTACTATCCAAGCTGAATTGGAATTACATCCAGTTAGTTTCCTGTAAAATTGAAAAATGGATGGATAAATTGGATATTCACCTCCTGAATTATTAATTGACTGATAATGACCAGTTGATAACGCAGTATGACCGGCAGTTGTATTCGTCTCCCCATTATTATAAAATGCTGTATTGATAATTCCTAAGTTTGACATAATTGTGTCCATTCTAGGAATATTGGTGTGACTCGGATCTCCCCATGTTTCAGAATATCTCGGTCCATCCATTACCATCACAAAAACATACTCGGTTTTATATGTACTCAGTTGAACTTTGTCGTTTGAACAAGTTGTGAGTGCCATTGCACTTAATCCAAGAATACTTATTATTAAAACAAATCTCATATTGATAAAATTTATGCAATATACACAAAGATCCAAACGAATAGTCGATACATTTCTAGTACTTTTACAATGTGTTAAGTGAGAAAAACGAAGAAAACAAAGCCGTACTAAAGGAATTGTATGGAATTATTACACCGAACAAACAAGAAATGTTTGACCGTATAGCTGCTGAACGCACCAATTATTTAACAGTTGTTTTAGAAAATGTCTTTCAAGAACACAATGCTTCTGCAGTATTAAGATCTTGTGATTGTTTCGGAATTCAAGAGTTAAATGTTATAGAAAAGGATAATCAATACAAAGTTCAACGTGACATTGCTTTGGGTGCTGGTCGTTGGGTTGACCTATATAATTTTGACCAAGGTACTACCCCATCGCTTGATTGTATTCGTAAATTGAAATCAAAAGGATATAAAATTGTTGCAACTACTCCTCACACAAAGGATGTTACAATAAACAATATTGATTTGAATCAGCCACTTGCACTTGTTTTTGGAACAGAGCGTCGCGGAATTTCAGAAGAAATAATGAAAGAAGCAGATGAATTTGTAAAAATTCCAATGTATGGTTTTACCGAGAGTTTCAATATTTCTGTTTCAGTTGCAATTACTTTAAATGTGTTACGTGAACGACTCCAAAAGTCAAATTTGAATTGGAAATTGTCTCCAGAGGAACAAATTGAACTAAAACTTCAATGGTGCAGAAAAATTTTAAACGGTGGACAAGCACTTGAAGATGAAATCAGGAGGCGATTATTTAAAAAAGAATAATATATTTGCAAAGCGATTGAGAAAAAACATTAAAACACGTCATTATTATGGGAAGAGGAGATAAAAAAACAGCAAAAGGAAAACGTACAATGGGTTCATTTGGTAACTCACGTAAGAAAAAGTCTACTGCTGTTGCAAAACCTTCAGTAAAAAAAGCAGCTAAGGAAGAAAAAGCAGCTGTAAAGAAACCAGCTGTAAAGAAAGTAGCTGCCCCAAAGGCACCGAAAGTAGCGGCAGAGAAAAAACCTGCAGCTGAGAAAAAAACAACTACAGTAAAGAAGACAACGAAAAAGTCTGAAGAATAAATAGTAAAGCTGTCTGAATTGACAGCTTTTTTTTTGTCCACTATTAACTGATAATAGTGCATAAGTTCTCAAAAAAGTTTTTTACGAAATGCCTTTTAATTCCCATTTTTACATTGCATAAAAAAGTATAGAATGAAACATAATTTCGGAGCAGGTCCTTGCATTTTACCACAGGAAGTATTCAAACAGGCTGCAGATGCAGTTTTAGACTTTAATGGTCTTTCGATTCTAGAAGTATCTCACCGTCACAAAGACTTTGTTGCTGTGATGGATGAAGCAATGGATCTTGTTAAAAAAGCATTGAATGTTCCTGCTGGATATTCAATTGCCTACTTACAAGGAGGTGCTACTCTTGGTTTTACAATTGCAGCATTAAACATGATGCGCGATACAAAGAAAGCTGGTTATATCAACACTGGAACTTGGGCTACTGGAGCAATCAAAGAAGCTAAGAAAGTGGGAGTTGATGTAAATGTATTTGCGTCTTCTGAAGATAAGAAATTCTCCTATATTCCAAAAGGATACACAATTCCTTCAGATGTAGATTATATTCATTTCACATCAAATAATACTATCTACGGAACACAATTTCATGATTTCCCAAAAACTGATTTGCCACTCGTATGTGACATGTCTTCAGATATTTTCTCCAAAGAAATCAATGTTGCAGATTTCGATTTGATTTATGCAGGTGCACAAAAAAATCTTGGCCCAGCTGGAGCAACTCTTTACATCGTTAAAGATGAAGTCCTAGGGAAATCCACTTCGCCATTTATGCCGACTTATTTGGATTTAAAACAACAGGTTGAAAAAGAATCAATGTTAAATACACCTCCAGTATTTTCTGTTTATGTTGCGATGTTAAACTTGCGTAA
This sequence comes from Crocinitomicaceae bacterium, assembly GCA_044233275.1. Taxonomy (GTDB): domain Bacteria; phylum Bacteroidota; class Bacteroidia; order Flavobacteriales_D; family Crocinitomicaceae; genus M0103. The sequence goes on from JBIIKG010000082.1 coordinate 5,852, forward strand.
CTTGTTAGCAAACGGTGGTGTTAAAGAGATGGAACAAAGAAATAATGCGAAAGCCGCACTACTTTATTCCGAAATTGATGCAAATCCATTATTCAAAGGACCTGTTGCTGTTGAAGATCGTTCAAAAATGAATATTACGTTCTTATTGGAAAACGAAGCACATCAGGAAGCATTTGATAAAATGTGGAAAGAAGCTGGAATTGTTGGTTTACCGGGACACCGTTCAACTGGTGGATATAGAGCATCCATGTACAACGCTTTACCATTGGAAAGTGTACAAGTACTAGTTGATGTAATGAAAGAGTTTACTCGTTCTAACGGTTAGTATTAAGACTATCAAAAGAATCATTTTATAAATAAAAATCACGAATTCTGGTCCCTGAGCATGGCTCCACTGAGCCTGTCGAAGGGCTGAATTCCGAATTTAACAAGGCATGAAAATATTAGCAAATGATGGTATTTCCGAATTAGGAAAATCGCTTTTAGAAAAAGCTGGATTCACTGTAATCACTGAAAAAGTAGCTCAAGAAGATTTAGCAAAAGAAGTAAATGCTCAAGGAATTGAGATGATTTTAGTCCGAAGCGCAACAACTGTGCGTAAAGATGTTATCGATGCTTGCCCCAATGTGAAATTAATTGGTCGCGGTGGTGTTGGCATGGACAATATTGATGTTGCATACGCTCGTGAAAAGGGTATTACAGTAATAAATACACCAGCTTCCTCTTCACAATCAGTCGCTGAATTGGTGATGGGACACATGTTTGCAATTTCGAGATCATTACACGATTCATATAAGCATATGGAAACGGGTGACTTTTCAGCATTGAAAAAGAAATATGCTAAAGGAGTTGAACTCCGTGGAAAAACATTAGGAATTGTAGGGTTTGGTCGAATCGGACAAAGTTTAGCATCTTATGCATTAGGATGTGGAATGGATGTAATCGCAGTAGATCAATTCATGACAAATCCAGTTGATATTCAAATTCCAATCGGAAATGGTCATTCAGCAAAAGTGACAATTACACCGCATACTTCATTGAACGAAGTAGTTGGTAAATTGGATTATATTTCACTTCATGTTCCAAAACAAGCGGACGGAAGTGCAGTTATCACTCAAAAGGAGTTCGCTTTAATGAAAAAAGGTGTTCGCCTTGTAAATGCTGCACGAGGCGGTGTAATCAATGAAACTGATTTGTTGGATGCATTGGATTCTGGACAAGTGGCTTCAGTTGCATTGGATGTGTTTGAAAATGAACCAAATCCGCGTACTGACTTATTGAATCACCCCAATATCGCTTGCACACCGCATGTTGGAGCAGCAACGCTTGAAGCACAAGACAGAATTGGTGAAGAATTGGCAAGTTTAATTATCGGTCAATTCGCTACCACGAATTAAAATATATTCCGTTTATTTGAAAAATGCAGGTATAGGCAATGTCCATACCTGCATTTTTACAAACGAGCAAATTTGATTTCACATCAATATGACTAAAATAGCTCCTTTCAAAGCATTACGCCCCGTTCGCGACAAAGTACATTTGGTTGCAACAAGACCTTATTATTCGTATAAAAAGAATGTGCTCAAAGCAAAACTGGAGGATAATCCCTACACTTTCTTGCGCATTATTAATCCAGAATTTAATAGCGAAAAGAAAACAAAACCCAATTCAAAGGAACGTTTCGAATTGGTAAAGGATAAATACAAAGAATTTATTGATGAAGGAATTCTAATCAAAGATTCCCAAGCTCATATTTACATTTATCGTCAAACAAAAAACGGTCACGAATTCACTGGTATCGTAGCTGGAGCAAGTGTAGAAGAATATGAGAATGATCTGATTAAAAAACACGAAGCTACCTTAACTTCTCGTGAAGCAATGTTTACGAATTACTTGGATATTGTTGGCTATAATGCTGAACCTGTGCTCCTATCCTACCCACATGAACAACGAATTGATGAATTATTAGTTCAGTGTACAAGTGCAAGACCAGAATACGAATTCACAACTACAGATCGTATTAAACATGAAGTGTGGGTTTTATCTGAACACGATTCATTGTCAATTATAAATGCCTTTGAAATGTTACCTGCGACATACATCGCCGATGGGCATCACCGCTCAGCATCTTCAGCTGGACTAAAAAAACATCGTCAGTCAAAAGGAACATCTCAATTTCCAAATGAGGATTTTTTCTTGGCTTTCTTTATCGATGAAACGCGATTGAAAATCCTGGAATTCAACCGTTTGGTTAAAACATTAAACAAACTCTCAGGTGATGAGTTTTTGAATCGCCTTGGCGAATCTTTTAAAATTGTACCTCTACCAAAAGCTGAAAAGCCTGTTCACGAGCATCAAATGACCATGTGTCTTGAAGGGAAATGGTATCAATTAGATTGTAAACCTGAAATTATTGACGAATCACATCCTGTGCGTTGTTTGGATGCGGAAATTTTAACACAATCCGTTCTAACTCCAATTTTAGGTATCAATGACTTGAAAACAGATGAAAATATCGAATTTATAAGTGGTGCTGAATCCATTTCAACGTTTGAAGAGAAAATTACCAAGGGAAAATTCAAGGTTGGATTTGTGCTATTTCCTGCTTCTATCGAACAAGTTAAAAAAGTGGCAGATAACCAGATGATTATGCCGCCCAAATCTACCTGGGTAGAACCAAAAATGCGCAGTGGATTAACGATTTACAATATAAACGAATGATCAGCGAAAATTTAAAAAATATTCAAGCATCGATCCCTTCTCATGTCACACTGGTAGCTGTTTCAAAAACTAAACCGGTGGAAGCATTGATGGAAGTTTACGATGCTGGACAACGAGTTTTTGGTGAGAATAAGGTGCAAGAAATGTGCGATAAGTATGATGTAATGCCGAAAGATATTCAATGGCACCTCATCGGACATTTACAAACAAACAAGGTAAAGTACATTGCTCCTTTTGTTGCACTTATTCATTCAGTTGATAGCTTTAAACTGTTAGAAGAAATCAATAAACAGGCGCTAAAAAACAATCGAGTGATTGATTGCCTCCTTCAATTTCATATCGCTCAAGAAGAAACAAAATTCGGATTATCAGAAAACGAAGCACACGATTTAATCACTTCTAATGAATTTAAATTGCTTAAAAATATTCGCATTGTCGGTGTCATGGGAATGGCTTCATTTACGGAAGACATTGAATCAGTGCGAAATGAATTTAAGTCATTAAAGATAATTTTCACTAACTTGAAGAACGAATTCTTTTCAAAAGAAGACTGTTTTAAAGAAATATCAATGGGTATGAGTGGTGATTATTTGTTAGCAATTGAAGAAGGAAGCACAATAGTTCGAGTAGGAAGTTCAATCTTTGGTACACGATGAAAAAATTGATTTTATTTTGTTTTCTCCTTCAGATAAACTGTGTTTCGGCGCAGAGCTATGAAGATACTATTCGTGAAAATCGAGTAAAGCATTATGCTGAATTGATCGATCCTACAAGTAAAGTATTGTCTCAAGAAGAAATAGATCATTTTGAAGGTTTAAGCTATTATGAAATTGATACGCTTTACCGCATTCAAACTTCTTTCACGAAAAGTAAAGGAAAGCGTTTTGAAATGCCAACATCAACTGATAGAACGCCTATTTACAGACGTTTTGGGTATATCGATTTTAAAGTCAATGATTCAACTTACCGATTAACCGTCTATCAAAATTGTGAATTGAAAAAGAATAAAGAATACAAGAACTACTTGTTTATCCCTTTTCGTGATGCAACTTGTCAGACAGAAAGCTATGGTGGTGGGCGCTACATCGATACAGAAATAACAAAAGGTAAAACTTTACTCATCGATTTTAATAAAGCCTACAATCCTTATTGCGCCTATTCTATTCGTTATTCCTGCCCTATTCCTCCGGCAGAAAACACATTAAAAATTGCCATACCAGCAGGAGAAAAAGTTCCCGTTGGATATCATAAAGACCATTGAAATGAAAACAAAAAAAGAAATAGTTGACAATTGGTTACCGAGATATACGGGACAAGATTTAGATAAATTTGGAGAGTACATTCTATTGTGCAATTTCCACAATTACGTCGAAAAATTTGCAGAGATGCACGATGTCGAAGTTGTTGGGAAAGGTAAACCAATGCAATGCGCAACAGCTAATGGAATAACAATCATCAATTTTGGAATGGGGAGTGCCTCGGCAGCAACGTGCATGGATCTTTTATCAGCGATTAAACCAAAAGCAGTTTTGTTTTTAGGTAAATGTGGTGGATTAAAAAAGAAAAATGAAGTGGGCGATTTAGTACTACCAATTGCTGCAATTCGCGGTGAAGGAACAAGTAATGATTATTTTCCACCAGAAGTTCCAGCTTTACCTGCATTCGCTCTTCAAAAAGCAATTTCTACCACAATTCGTGACCTTAATAAAGATTATTGGACTGGAACGGTTTACACTACCAATCGCCGCGTTTGGGAGCATGACGAAGAATTCAAATTATATCTTCAAAAAGTTCGCGCAATGGCGATTGACATGGAAACAGCAACGATTTTCACTGTTGGCTTTGCAAACCATATTCCAACTGGAGCATTGTTATTAGTTTCTGATCAACCAATGGTTCCTGAAGGCGTAAAAACAGATAAAAGCGACACAGTTGTTACATCTGTCTATGTTGATAGTCACCTTCAAATTGGAATTGAGTCATTGAAGCAGTTAATCAATAATGGAAATACGGTAAAACACCTTCGCTTTAGTTAATTGTTTTCTAACGAAAATCTTTCCCTGAAGGATTTTCAAAAATATCCAATTCGAACATCGGCACAATCGCAAACAAGTGGTCGAAAATATCTGCTTGAATGGATTCAAATTCGTTCCATTCTTTCGTATATGTAAAACAATATACCTCTAAAGGAATTCCATTTACCGTTGGATCTAATTGTCGTACCAACAAATTCATATTATTGTTGATATTAGAATTATGCTTGAGATAATATTCCAAGTATCGTCTGAACAAACCAATATTTGTTTGCTTTCGGGCATTGATGATATCATCACCAACAAATCCATTGGTTGAATTATATACTTCGATTTCTAATTGACGCTCATGAATGAACTCCTTCAAGATACGAATCTTACTCAAGGTATTTATCAATTCGTCGGAAGCAAATTTCACTGTGTCCACTTCAATAAAGATAGATCGTTTGATTCTCCTACCGTCTGATTCCTGCATTCCTCTCCAGTTTCGAAATGAATCTGATATAAATGAATAAGTTGGAATGGTCGTGATTGTTTTGTCAAAATTTCGAACTTT
>JBIIKG010000084.1:0-11143 GCA_044233275.1 Crocinitomicaceae bacterium
TGTTCGATGCAAGGAATTGAGAAATAAAATTTACTTAAAACGCATATAATCTTCAGGATTGACAGCGCTTTGGTTGTACCATAATTCGAAATGCAAATGTGGTCCCGTGCTATTCTCACCCGAATTTCCGGCAATTGCAATTGGATCGTTCATTTGAACGCGACTTCCTGTTTTCTTTAGTACCATTTTATTATGCTTGTAAACGGATAAATATCCATTCGCATGGTCTAAAATCAAAATAAATCCATCCTTTTGAGTATATCCAGAATAAACAACCGTTCCAGCCAAACACGCTAATATTGTTTTATCTTTTGGAACAACAATATCAATGGCAGGATGTTCTTTCAAATCAAACCCTTGACTTATCACACCTTTGGCAGGTGAGGAAAAATAAGGAACATTCTTATCTAGCTTTTGTGCTTTCGTTGAGCGCAAATCATCTTTTACTTTCTTCGCCAGCAGAATCTCGTTTTCAGTCGCATCAGAATTCAATTCCGAAGTTTGAATATCAATTACTTCAGGCAGTTCAGATGCTGCTGTATCCTCAGGAACTTTTCCATCAATGATCAAGCGAATAGTTTGGATATACTTTTCTTGCGCACTAATCTTTTTCGTTAAATCAATTAGTTGATTGTGCTGCTCCTCTAATTTTTTACGTTCAATTGAAACATCATTTTTAGAAAAATAGCCAGAAAATGGTCCTTTCAATACAAACAAGGTAGAAAGCGCACCTACTATTAATACGAAAATAAAAATCAACGAAAACAATTGAATTCGTGTTGCTTGAAAACTCCATAAAACTTCAAAATTCGCTGGATTAGAAGCCGAATATTTAGACTTTTGACGTAATTTATCGAGTGTGTTTTGAAGGTAACCCATTGCAAGACAAAACTCCTGAAAAAACAGTTGAGATGCAAATAAACTTTTGTGTTCTTCGTTAAATATTTATAAATTTCTTTGATTGGTGCAGAATTTGTAAACCAAAGCCAACTCTAGGTGTTATCTTTACGTCAATACAATAAGCTTGAAAAAACTTTTTTACATATTATCTTTTTTTATCCCAACTTTAGTTGGTGCTCAGCTTATTACATCCACAGGACAGTCTCCCTCATCCCTTGTTCAAAATGTACTTTTGGGTCCAGGTGTAACTGTTTCAAATATTAATTACAACGGCAGTCCCGCTGCAATTGGCTATTTCAATGGTGCAGGAACAAATATTGGGATTGATGAAGGAATCGTTATGACAACTGGAACTGTTTTGAATAATGGATCTGGTCCGCATGGCCCTAACAATGCAGCTGGTTCTGGTATCGATAATAATGTTGGTGGGTCAGGTTTGCTTTCCAATCTCATTGGTGGCGCCACAACACTGAACGCTGCAATCCTAGAATTCGATTTTGTACCTTACTCAGATACTGTGCGCTTTCGATATGTGTTTGGTTCAGAAGAATATCCAGAATATGCACCACCTAATAATTCGGGGTTCAATGATGTGTTTGGATTTTTTATTTCGGGACCTGGGATCACTGGAAATCCAAATATTGCACAGTTACCAGGAGGTGCTGGTGTTGTATCCATTAATAATGTGAATGCAATAACAAACTCAGCTTATTTTACCAATAATGGGGATGGAAATTCGGCACCTCAAAATGGCTCACCCGTTTATATTCAGTATGACGGTTTCACAAAAGTTTTAGAAGCAGTTAGCCGCGTTCAATGTGGAAAAACTTACCATTTAATATTGGCAATCGCTGATGTAACAGATGGAATATACGATTCGGGAATTTTTTTACAAGCAAATAGTCTTTCATCTAAGACACCTGTAGACATTACCTATACTTTATCACAGCAAACTACTGCTGATCCTAGCATGATGTCTGAAGGTTGCGTAACAGCCACAGTGCAATTAGAAAGAGGACAAAATGGAATTAATTTGCCACTCACAATTCCAATATCCGTTTCTGGAACTGCTACTGAAGGAGTTGATTATTCCAATATACCTCCATCCATCACATTTGCAGCGAATCAAAGTATTGTTACTTTTCCAATTGATGCTTTTTCTGATGGTCTAGCCGAAGGTGTCGAAACAATTACACTTGAATTTCTGTTAACAGATCCATGTGGTAATCAAACACCTATTGTCATAAATTTAAAAATTCAAGATGTTGAGCCTGTTGCCGTAACTATTTCTGCTCCAATAGTTGAATGTCCTGGTGATTTAGTTCAATTAACGGCAACTCCTTCAGGTGGAGCTCCTCCATATACCTATCTTTGGAGTACAGGTGAAACAACTCAAACAATAGCTGTTTCTCCAAATAGTTCACAAACATTTTCTGTGTCTGTTACGGATGATTGTCTTGGAGAAACGGCAACCGCTAGTACCACTGTAAGCGTTCCAGTGTTTACTCCATTAACCCTTACGACATCTGGAGATATTACTGAAATCTGTCCTTATATTGTTCAATTAATGAATGCTGTACCAGCAGGTGGAGCAGGTGATTATACATTTCAATGGAGTATATTGGGTGGTGCGAACTTGGGAACTGCTGCGAGTCAAAGTGTAGCCCCTTCAACTACTACTATTTACATTGTAACTGTAACAGACAAGTGTGGAAATACAGCAAGTGCTCAAATTGTATACACCATTTTGAGCCCACCATTACTGTTAACGATGACACCAGCGGTAGAGGTATGTCCCGGAGATAGCGTTCTTATTGGCGTTTCTGCATCTGGCGGATTTGGACAATATTACTATTCATGGCCTTCATTGGGCGCATCGACAAGTCAGGTTTGGGTAAACCCCTTAACGACAACAAATTATACGGTGATTGTATCTGACGAATGTCAAACCTTTACTGTTTCGGGTTCTACAACTATCACGGTTGTAAAACCGACAGCCAATTTCTTTATTTCAAGTCATACCTTATTTGATGACTTACCAATTACTTTTCAAAATGCATCTATCAATGCAGAAACTTATTTTTGGTCATTTGGAGACGGAAACAATTCAACATTAGTTCATCCAAACAACACCTATGACGATCCAGGCTTGTACTATGTAACCTTGGTTGCAACAGATGAAAAAGGTTGTATTGACTCAATAACAAAACCTATTAATATTAAAGAAGCGTATTATGTTTATGTACCCAATACTTTCACACCAGATGGTTTAAGATCAAACAATTACTTCAGTGCAAGTTTTTACGGAATTCGATCTGCCAGCGTAATGATTTTTAATCGTTGGGGTGAAACAATATTCGTTTCCGATGAATTGGATTTTGAATGGGATGGCACTTATAACAATGTGATGGTGCAAGATGGGACATATAGTTGGAAAATTACCTATACTGCAAATTTCGGTCTAGAAGAAACCATTACTGGACATGTAAATGTAATTCGATAGATAATTTGAAAAAATGTTCAAATGTTTCAGCCGAGGCTGATTCAAATGTTCAAATGTTCAAATTAATAAATAATTAAACTCTTGAACTTTTTGAACATTTTAAACCTCTCACCCTCTTCTACAACGATTTTGTGCGTCCTCCATCAACCGGAACATTTATTCCATTGATATAACTAGCAGCAGGAGAAGCTAAAAATGCAATCGCCGCCGCAATTTCCTCAGGCTGTGCAATTCGTTTCATTGGTGATTCAGATCCCATTTCTGTTAAAACATCCTCAACTGTTTCATTATAAAGATCCGCCTTTATTTTAGCTATGCTTTGAAGACGAGCTGTATTCGTCGCACCAGGAAGAACATTGTTTACAGTAATACCATATTGACCTAACTCAGTTGCAAGCGTTTTTGACCAATTCGCAACCGCTCCGCGAATTGTATTTGAAACACCTAAATTAGGCAGTGGCTGTTTAACACTTGTAGAGATTACATTAATAATTCGACCATAGCCTTCATCAATCATTGTTGGATAAATTGCTTGTACCAAGATATGATTGCAAATTAAATGCTGATTAAAAGCAGCTAAAAATTCCTCTGGGGCTGCATCCTTGATTGCACCGCCCTTTGGTCCACCTGAATTATTGATAAGTATGTGAATCTTATTCCCTTCGTTAATGAAATTAGTGATCACCTTTTTCAGCTCCAACGGCTGAGTAAAATCAGCAACTAAAAAATGATGTTTTTGATTCAAAGTAGCTGACAGCTGAGCAAGCGTATCTTTCAAAGCGGTTTCATTTCTAGCTATTAAAACCAAATTTGCACCTAAATTCGCTAGTTCAATAGCAGTCGCCTTGCCAATACCTTGTGTGCTTCCGCAAACTAAAGCTGTTTTACCTGTTAAATTTAATTCCATTGCTATCTAATTTTCGTTCTATTCGATTACAAAGTTAAGATAAATAATATTTGTTGAAAATGTTAAAATATTAACCAAAATCTCAAAAAAAGTGATTTTTTACTCTGATTCAGTAAATGAATTCAAAATAAAATAAAATACCATGAGAGTTAACACTATCTTAGCAAACTAATAACAAATTAAATGATTGGTTTATGAGAAAATTTTTACTTTATGATTCGACAAGGTCATTGAAGTTGTTTTTCACTGTAGTACTTTTATCAGTGCTTTCAGTAAACAACTTAAACGCACAGTGTCTGAATGTGTCCCCTTTTGGCACAGGGAATTTAACTGCTGCTACTGGCAGTACAGCTACTATTGGCTGTAACTATGCCGAGGAATACGGAACGTGGAACGGTATCGTTGCAGGTTTAACGTATACAACAACAAGTACAGTTGGAACAGATTTTATTACTGTAAGATCAGGAACGCCTGGTGGACCAGTTGTTGCGTCTGGAACTCAGCCATTAACATGGATTCCTGCTGTTGGTGGGGTTCATTACATCCATATCAATACGGATGCTGCTTGTGGCACTGCTGCCTCTTGTAGAAATGTTACAACAACTAATTTAGGTCTTCCCGCTCCATCTGCTCCGGTGCAAGACGTTGCTTTACCTTCATGTGCAACTGGTACTGGATTAACAGTAGCTAGCACGCCTGCAGCTAACAATGCTTATTACTGGCAAACATCTGCAACTGGAACATCTTTTGCGACTCCTTATGCAGGAACTTATACTGTATTTGCAAATGGCACTTATTTTATAAGAACTTACAGTACAGTTTCTTTATCATGGTCGAATGCAGTTTCTGTTACTGTATCTAATTTCCCTCTTGCAACTCCGCCGCCTGCACCCATTGCAGCGCTAGACCCATCTTGTGTAACAACAGGTTCAACATTATCTATCGCAACGGCACCTGCAGGAACTGTATACTATTGGCAGGGAACAACAATGAATGGAATCTCAAATGCATTGAATGCAACGACACCTTTTGCATACACTGCATCTGGAACTTATTATGTTGCTGCATTTGAAACTGCAAGTCAATGTTGGTCTGTTACAACACCTGTAACAGTTACTGTTGATACATATATTCCTGCTGCGCCTTCTGCAGCAGTTGATAATTTTAACATTTGTGCTGGTGCTACATCTCTAGAAATTAGCGCTACCGCACCAGGCGGAAGTGCATCCACAAATGGATCTAATGCAACTTCAATCGCAATTCCAGATAATAATACAACTGGAATTTCAAGTACAATCAACATTTCAAATATTCCTGCTGGTGCAACTATCACGGGAATTAGTGTAGGTTTAAATATTACACACACTTGGAACTCTGACGTTGATATATTTTTAACAGGATCAAATGGAACTCAAATTGAGTTATCAACTGACAATGGCGGATCAGCTGATAATTATACTAACACGATTTTCAGTTCAGCTGGCGTTAATCCTATTACTGGAGGAATTTCTCCATTTACAGGAACTTTTCTTCCAGAAGGAAATTTAGCGACATTATATTCCTTAACGAATGGGTCATGGATTTTAACAGTTAAAGATGATCTTGGTGGTGATCTTGGTACCCTTTTAAATTGGGATATTTCGATTACATACACCCTTCCTGCATCTATAATTTCATGGTATGATGCCGCTTCTGCAGGTAATAGTGTTGGTACTGGTTCTCCTTTAGAAACAGTTGGTTCTTCTGTATTGTCTAACCCTGCTAGTTTTGGAACATACCAATTTTATGCAGGAGCTGTTTCAGGAGCATGTGTTAGTACTTCAAGAACACTCGTTACAGTAAACGTAGCAAATACAAACGCAGTTCTTACTCCAGTGAATACTTCTTGTAATGGAGCAAATGACGGAACATTTACATTAGGTACAATCGAATGTGGAACACTACCATTCTTATATTCTCTAGATGGAGGTACTACTTTTGGTGCAATTCCTACCAACCTAGTTGCTGGTACTTATGCAGTTATTATTCAAGACGTAAATGGTTTTGAAAGTTCTCCAATTACTGTTGTTGTTGGTCAACCTGCACCTCCATCAGCTTTAACTTTAGTTGATGCTAATTACTTTACTGCAGATGTGTCTTGGACAACAACAGGAAACGAAACATCTTGGAATGTTGAGTATGGTCCAACTGGATTTACTCCAGGAACAGGTACAATTTTAAACACAACTACAACATTTGCAACTTTAACAGGCTTAACAGCTAACACTGCTTACCAATTCTATGTTACTCCTGTATGCGGTGCAAACCCTGCAGCAGGTGGTCCGGCAGCATTCTCTACAGGAGCTGGTTTCTTTACGTATGATAATGCTTGTGGACCAGGATATATGGATATTTCAGGTACAGGTTTAGGGACAGATTTAAATGATGATAATTCAGTAGGATTTACTTTGCCTTGGACACTTGATTACCAAGGAACATCTGTAACTGACATGTCTATTAGTAATAATGGTGGTATTTTATTCAATACTTTGTCAACAACCTTATTTTTTGTGAATGGATCAATAGCAACAGCCGCAATAGGTCTTTATCCTTATTGGGATGATTTACTAGGGCAAGGCACAAATAATACGGTCTATACAGAGGTTATTGGAACAGCGCCAAATAGACAAGCAATTATAGAATGGAATGTTTCTACTTATGGTGCTCCAACTTCAGATTATGCTTTTCAAGTTGTAATAGAGGAAGCTACTGACGAAATCTATTATATTTATGATAATGTTGATGTTGGGGATGTTACTCGTTCATATGGTGCAACGGCTACAATTGGAGCTGCTGGAACAAATGATGTACAAGTTTCTTTTGATAATACTGCTTATTTAACTAACAACTCATGTGTTCGTTTCTACAATGCACTTTGTCCAAATGCAGTTATTTCAACTGTGACACCAGCTGCAGAGGAAGTAACTTTAGACTGGAATGCAGGTTTATACAATGAAACAGAGTGGACATTGATTTATGGCCTTGCTGGTTTTGATCCATTAACAGGTGGTACAACAATTACTGTTACTACTTCTGATGCTAACATCCCAGGATTGACTCAATTGACAGATTATGATGTTTACATCTACTCAGAATGTACAATTGATAACTTGACTTCAGGAGGTTTGTTGGTTTCTTTCACAACTTTACCTTGGTGTGCTAATCCAATTGCACTTGGTGGAACTACTGATGTAGATTCATTGTTCGCTACTTGGAACTTTGTACCTGCTGGTGGTGCTCCGCAAGCTTTATCTTCATTCAACTTACAATATGGTCCTTTCGGATTTGATTTGTACGCTGGTACGGATGAAGTTGCTACAGGATTAGATTATGCAGATACTGTTACGAATGCAGCATGGTTAGCTGGTGGTGTTTATCAACTATATGTGCAAGCTGTTTGTGGCACTGATACTTCAAGCTACTCTGGACCTTTTACATTTGTAATGCCATTAACAAACGATAGTGTTTGTGGTGCTGAAATGTTACAAGTTGATGGTACAGTTTACACTTTCAACAACACTGGCGCAACTGCAGCTGTTGGTGAAGCTGCAATTGTTCCTCAAGGAACATACCCAGACGGATACAATGTAACTAATTTACCAACTTTAACGTGGGGATCAGCCTTTGCAGATGGTTCTAACTGGTATACATTTGTTGCTCCAGCTTCAGGTTCAATGTGGTTCAGTGGACAAGACGAAAACTTCTTTGCTTCGCAAATCGCAATCTATGAACTAACAGATTGTGCTGATTTTTCAACATTTAGTTTAGTTGCCGCATCCGACCAAATGAACGATTTCGGTAATGAAGACCAATTCGACGACATAAAAGTTGCACCTCATTTCACTGTTTGTGGATTGACTCCAGGCGCAACATACTATGTGATGCATGATGCATGGGGTAACGGTTTTGACCCAGCAATCTTCGGACAATATTCTATCAAAATGACAGAGATTGTTCTTGAAGCAGGTTCATTTACTGATGTTATTAATACTTGTACAGGATCTACTGTTGATTTATTCAACGGAATTACTGGAAATGATGCTGGTGGTATTTGGACGGCTGAAATTCCAGCTGCTGGAACAGGAATCACAGATTCACTTTGGAATTCAACTGGTTTAGCTTACCAACTGTTCAACTTTGAATACCGTGTAACTGAAGGTTGTGCTTACGATTCTATCGTTGCTCAAGTTGATGTTTATGAGCCATCTACGGCTGGTGAAGATGGAACGATCTCTGTTTGTCGTAACGAACCATATGATTTACTATCTGGTTTAAATGGAACTGCTGATTTAGGTGGTACTTGGTACAACCCATCAAACCTACCATTAGCAAACTCAGCGGTTGTTGCTAGCAACATACCTGGACAATACAATTTCGTTTACATCGCTGGAAACGGAGTTTGTCCTGATGATTCTGCTTTAGTATTGGTTAATGTTGATGCAACTTGTAACTACTTAAACGTAGATGAAATGTTCTTCGCAACTATGACAGTTATGCCTAACCCTTCTAACGGAGTGTTTAACGTAGCTAACACTGGTTCAACTGAAGTATTCAACTTCGAAGTTACAGATATGGAAGGTCGTATCGTTCTTGCAAAAGACGCTGCAATCAACGGTTCAACAACTACAGAAATCAATCTTACTGGAAAAGTTACTGGCATGTATATGATCCGCGTTTACAATGATAACGCTGAGAAAACATTCCGTGTGATTCTTCAATAAGATTCATCTGAATATTGAAAAGGGAAGTCGAAAGGCTTCCCTTTTTTTGTTTGTGGAATTTTTAACAAACCTAAAAAGATATTTAAAAGCTTAGTACCTTAGCAAAAAATCAGATTATGTTAGCTCCTTTTAATTTACAGAAGTGGATAGATGACAACAGAGACTTGTTGAAACCACCAGTTGGAAACAAAAACCTTTACAAAGAGGCAGGTGATTTTATCGTTATGATCGTTGGTGGACCAAATGCTCGGAAAGATTATCATTACAACGAGAGTGAGGAATTATTTTATCAAATCGAGGGTGATGCTTTAGTGCGGATTCAAGAAGATGGTAAAGCAAAGGATATCGTGATAAAAGAAGGTGAAATGTTTCTTCTTCCGGGGAATACACCACATTCACCCATTCGAGGAGCTAATACTGTTGGTTTAGTGATTGAGAAAGTGCGCAAAGGAACGGATATGATTGATGGACTTATGTGGTTCTGTGATAATTGCAATCACAAATTGCATGAATTTCGTTTTCCGCTCTCCAATATTGAGAATGATTTTCAACCACGGTTTAAAGAATATTATAGCTCTTTAGAACTAAGAACTTGCGACAATTGTGGTCATGTTATGGAGGTTGATTCACGTTTTATCTAATAAGCTTACTTCGTAATACAGAAACGTATTTGCTTACTGATGTTTTCATTTTGAACACTCACAATGTAGTAACCAGCAGGAATTGATTGGGGTAAAGTTAACTTTCCATCCTTAGATAACTTTCCTGACAAGATACCTAAACCCGAAAGATTATAAATTGAAAAAACAGCCCCATCCTCAACGTTTGTAAGAACAAGAGTTATGGAACCATCGCTTATAGAAGGTACAACTGAAATCAGCTCCACTTCAGCTGTTTCGTTGATTTCTAATATTCCGCAATTAGTAGTCAATACTGAATTAAAATGAACATTGAGATATTCAGCAAAAACATTTGCAAAGACATCACCAAAAGCCTTTCGATTTAAATAATTGTTCCTTACACCTGAGTAATTACATTCCATCTGAAGACCATCCACTACATTTCCTGGAGTGTAACTTGTATGTGTTACAGTATTGTAACCACCACTGAAATAATTATTAGTTAAACCTGGAAATGGGTCTTGCATGCTCGGAACAGCAGGGAATCCATTATCCGTGAACAAGGTTCCTAAAGCTTTCTCGCCGCGCAACAACTCAGTGTGAGAATACCCATTTGCATTGGTTGACACCATGTGTTGAATTGAACTATAACTAATATAATTTGCTGAATTTAAAGTGTTATCTGAAAGTTCTAGTTCATCTTCATAAAGGAGATACCCAAGCTCCAATCGCTGGATTGGATTTCCATGTCCATGCAAATCAACATAAAAGATCCTTTCACCGTGATCTGCCAATGCAGTTGCTTGAGCCATTTCAATAAATTGATGAAACTCTTGCCATGCAGTCTCGGCATCAGCATTTGCGCAAGCACCATCATTGAGATTTCTATTACAATCGAGTTTTGTCCGTTTGAGATTGCAATAAATAATATGTGGATGGCAACCAGTTAACAGGAATAAACTCGTGTCAATCTGTTTTGCTAATTCAATCGTAAACGCATCCATGACCAATGTTGGATTACTGCAAGTTCGGTCAGGAATTGAACTTGGTTCTAAATAACCACCGTGAGCAACAGAGATAACTATTGGGAGATTCCCCGGATGGTATTCTATGTAATTATTTGTGCCATATTGTACTTGACCGATAACTATTGTGCTACATAAAAAACAACAGAACAAAGAGATATTCCTCATTTTACCTCAATAAGTTAACATGCCCAGTCAACAGATACTCATTGAAACTATAGTCATAATACCTCAGTTTCCAAACGTAAGTTCCATCTTGGCACTTCACATCTTTAAAAGTTCCGTCCCAATAATCATCGAATGAGGTAATTGTATATAGTAATTCTCCCCAGCGATTATAAATAGTCAACTCAAAACTTTCCAAATTACCACCGACAACACTAAATCCATTATTAAATTCGTCGCCATCACCAGGAGTAAATGTATTG
>JBIIKG010000085.1:0-11111 GCA_044233275.1 Crocinitomicaceae bacterium
CAGTGCCTTCTGTGATAGTTGTAGCATAGTGCATATCATCTCCCTCGTGCTTAGTTACAACACGCAACAAGTGTTCATTGCCATATTCTTTAGCAAGTTGAGCATTTAATTTTTCACCCAATGCTCCAATCGGAATAGTATCGCCGCAAGTTGACCCGTTGACTAAACCAAGCCGGTTTAAATACTCAGACCAAGCCGGTTTTCCATTGAATTCTTTAATAATATGCCCTTCCGATTTTGTAACCACTAAAGGTTCTCCAATTGCTACGAAACCATGCGTTGCTTGCGTCTCTATTTTCAGCGTTGGATCACTAAATCCGATTAAATATGCACCATGTTCAGTAACAGCTGTATCGACAGCTTGGTAACTAATATTCCCTTTCATATTATCTGAAGATGTTGCTCCAAAAATGGTTACTTCGGGACCAAAAACTTCTTCAAATGCTTTAATACATTGATCATTTGCTATATCGATTCCTGAAGCTAAGAAATATAACATGTTTACGTTAGCATCTTGCGCTTTTAAGGTCTTCGCCATGTCAAGTGATTTTTCATATGAATTTAATCCATAAATCTGATCACAAGAAACCATTGAAAACTCTTTACCTTGGACAGCCATTAATGCAATGTCCTTCATTGATTCGCTTACACCTTCTCTTCCAACAACTCCACAGCAAGATGCAGCAACAATTCTAGCTTTCGGTGCAAGTCTAGCGGCTTCATTCACCAATTCTTCAAAATCGTGACCAATGGAAGCGTGAAAAATCAAAAGATCACTTTTAGCGTAATCTGAACCCATTGCTGCCTCAAGACATTCTTGAACACCACGAGCGGTATTTACCATTCGTGTACTTGATGAAAAAAAATTTAACATTGATTCGAATTTTAGTTTACAATAATAATGTTTAAAAAGTGTGTTTGACGAATCGAATCGATCAACTATCAGGAAATACGTAAAACTACTTACAAAGGAATATTCCCGTGTTTCTTATACGGCAGCGTTTCTGCTTTATTTTCTAGCATTTTGAATCCAGCAATCACTTTTGCACGTGTTTCAGATGGTAAAATTACATCATCAACTATCCCTCGCTCTGCAGCTCTATATGGATTTGCGAAAAGATCAGCATATTCTGCTTCTTTTTCTTTCCATTTTTCTTCTGGATTTGCAGCCTCAGCAATTTCTCGTTTAAAAATAATTTCCGCAGCTCCCTTCGCTCCCATTACGGCAATTTCTGCCGTTGGCCAAGCATAATTTAGGTCAGCACCAATATTCTTTGAGTTCATTACATCAAACGCCCCACCATAAGCTTTACGAGTAATCACCGTAATTCTTGGAACAGTTGCCTCCGAAAATGCGTACAATAATTTTGCGCCATGTGTAATAATTCCACGCCATTCTTGATCTGTACCAGGTAAAAATCCAGGAACATCTTCAAAAACCAATAATGGAATATTGAAAGCATCACAGAAACGCACAAAACGCGCTCCTTTGCGAGAAGCATCAATATCTAAAACCCCAGCCATAGCTGCAGGCTGATTGGCAACAATACCTATGGTTTTACCTTCTAAACGACCAAATCCAATCACGATGTTCTTTGCGAAATCTTCTTGAACTTCTCGGAAACTTTTATCATCAATTACACATTCAACAATCTTTCGCATGTCGTATGGAACATTGATGTTATCTGGCATAACTTGACCAATTGTTGTCAATTTATTTTCTGAAAATTCAAATTGACTTGGACGAGGAGGGATTTCGTTGGCATTTTGAGGGAAGTAGGTAACTAAATCACGTACTTTCTTTAAACATTCTACATCATTTGCCGCAATGAAATGGTTTACACCTGATTTCTCAGCATGTGCTTTTGCGCCACCTAAATCTTCGGATGTAACTTCCTCGTGTGTAACTGTTTTCACAACATTTGGTCCAGTGACAAACATATACGATGTTTCTTCCACCATGAAAACGAAATCGGTCAAGGCTGGAGAATAAACAGCCCCACCTGCGCAAGGCCCCATAATTACGGAGATTTGTGGAATAACACCTGATGCTCTTGTGTTTCGGTAAAAAATATCCGCATATCCGGCCAAGGAAACAACACCTTCTTGAATACGAGCGCCACCTGAGTCGTTCAATCCAATTAAAGGTGCTCCATTTTTCATCGCTAAATCCATGATACGGCAAATTTTGGCCGCATGCGTTTCAGAAAGAGATCCTCCTAAAACAGTAAAATCTTGTGAAAAAACATACACTAATCGTCCGTGAATGGTCCCAAAACCAGTAATGACACCATCACCAGGGAAATGCTGTTTATCTAAGCCGAAAGTATGTGCACGGTGTTCAACAAACTGTCCTATTTCATTAAAGGAATTTTCATCTAATAGCAATGTTACACGTTCACGCGCAGAAAGCTTCCCTTGTTGATGTTGTTTATCAATTCGGGCTTGACCCCCACCTAAATGGGAATCTTCTCTTCGTTTAATTAAATCTTCGTTTTTATTCATCATCTGGTTGAAAAATGGACAATTTTTGAAGGGCAAATATACGTTTTATCCTTTATATGCATGTCCTTTGCTGTATGCGAAAATCTCTTAACAATAATTTATGATTTAGATTTTTTTGATAAATCAATTTATCCATACCTTTGCACCAAATAATTTAAATTAATCAATTATGAAACTTTTATTTAGAGCAAGTACAGTAGCTTTTTTAGCACTTACAATGGTTATCGTTTCTTCATGTTCAAAGTATGAAGAAGGATCAAAATTCACTTTATTAACTGCTAAAGCGCGTGTTACAGGTGATTGGACAACAACTGCAATCACAGTAAACGGAACTTCTCAAGATTTGACAGGAACGTCTTTCACATCTTCTTTCAAAAAAGATGGTACTTACACTTCTTCAAGTTCTTATACATTTGGAGGAAGTACTTTCACAACTGACGATAATGGAACATGGGAATTTAATAGTGATAAAACAACTATTAGTAGAACTGATTCTGATGGTGATGTTTCAACAGCAACAATCACGATGTTAAAAAACAAAATGATGAAATTGAAAACAGTTGATGGTAGTTTTACTACAATTGTAACATTGGAACAATAAGATTCTGAACAACATTTTACAAAGGTCGGCCATTCGCCGGCCTTTTTTTATATTGCTCCTTTTGCTTTTAACTCTAAGTATTTGTTAATCGTATGAATGGAAAGATCTGCTGGTGTTGTTAAGATGGTTTGAATTCCATTTTGTTTTAGCTCCATTGCCATGCGTGATTTCAGTGTAATCATTCGCTCGGCAACAGCTGAAACGTAAACATCACTCGTTGTTTTCATCGGTTGAAAGGCCAACTCTTGTAGATCTGTAGATTCAAAAAAGACAACCACTAACAAATGCTTTTGGTTGATTCTTCTCAACATCGGCAAAACTCGTCGCATCACAAACTCTGTCTGGAAATTCGTAAATAACACCAACAGCGAACGCGTACTTATTGTTCTTCGAATAGATTGATATAACAATTCGTAATTTGGTTCATGAAATTGTGTTCGCTGATTATACAATTCTTCCACAATGCGTTTCATTTGTCCGGCAGTGCGATTGGCAGGCAAACGGGTTCCCATCTTATCGGAAAATGTAAACAAACCTGTTTTATCCCCATTTCTAAGGGCAATATTCGAAAAAACCAAGGTTGAATTGATGGCATAATCCAACAAACTCATTCCCTCAAAACTAATCTGCATGTTTCGACTTTTATCGATAATGCAGTATATGTGTTGCGATTTTTCTTCTTGGTATTGATTGACCATTAAATCAAATCGTCGGCTAGTAGCTTTCCAGTTGATGGTTTTTGGTTCATCTCCTTGCACATAGGGTTTGATTTGTTCAAACTCACTATTGTTACCAATACGTCTAATTTTCTTAACACCAACACTCGTCTTTTGTTGCTGAAAAACAAGCAATTCAAATTTCTTCATCTGAAGTACAGAAGGATAAACCGCTACCGTTTTTTCTGCAGCTACTTCAAACCGTCGGCTTACCAAACTAAACACTGAAGCAATCACGAAGAATGCTGAACCAAACGTATGTTCTCCTCTGTGTTTTGGGGTAAATTGATAGGTAAATGTCTTCGTACTTTCAGGTGCCAAAATCGCTTTTAAAACGGTTGAACGATTTTGCATTTCCACAGGAAAACCCTCATACAATTGAAAATTAATGGGTTGAACCGTTGTATTGGTCACCTTTAAATTGACATTGTTGATATCACCTAAATTCAAGCGCTCATTCACTTCACGTTCAAATATTAGCGGCGATTTTGCTGCAAAAACTAACAGCCAATCCAACATGGTCATTCCTAACAATACAATCAAGGCCACTTTAGCAATAAAGTAAAGCGAAAAGATGGCAAAGGAAGCGGCAAAGCAAACAACTATCGCCCCTAAACAGAGGAAGAAAAAACGAGTGAGATATGTAGACGAGAAATATTTCATTTGTTAACGAGGAACTTCAATCATTTGAATGATTTCTGCAATTAATTCTTCTGGTGTTACGCCTTCCATTTCCGCTTCTGGTGTAAGAATCAAACGATGATTCAATACATGTTTTGCAACAAACTGAATATCTTCAGGTGTTACGAAATCTCTTCCACGAATTGCCGCAATTGCTTTTGCAGATTTCAACATCGATAAAGAAGCACGCGGAGAACCTCCTAAATAGATCTTTCCGTGATTTCTGGTTTTAATCGTTATTGCCGCGATGTACGTCAATAAATGATCTTCAACGATAATTTTCTCAACGATATCCTGTACTTTTTTGATTTCAGCAGAAGTCAAGATTCCCTTCAATTCTTTTAAATCAGGCGAACTGATGTTATTCTTGTAGCGCTTTAAAATTTCTTCCTCTTGGTGAATTTCAGGATAGTCAATTTTCACCTTGAATAAGAAACGGTCCAATTGTGCCTCAGGTAAATTATAGGTTCCTTCTTGTTCGATTGGGTTTTGAGTAGCAATCACCAAGAAAGGAAAACTCATTGGATACATGGTTCCATCATAGGTGATTTGTCTTTCTTCCATTACCTCAAACAAAGCCGCTTGTGTTTTTGCTGGAGCACGATTGATCTCATCAATTAATATAATATTGGAGAAAATCGGTCCTTTTTTAAAGGTAAACGAAGAATCTTTCATGTTGAAAACACTTGTTCCGATAACATCCGAAGGCATCATATCTGGTGTAAACTGAATTCGCGAAAAATCAATTGATAACGCTTTTGAAAGCACCTTTGCAGAAAGGGTTTTAGCAACACCGGGAACACCCTCTAACAAAATGTGACCATTGGAAAAGATTCCCGCCATTAGTAACTCAACCATTTCATGTTGACCGATAACGTATTTCGCCATTTCCAAGCGCACTTCATTGACTTTTCCCGCTACCCAAATTAAATCTTCGTTGCGTCGCTCAAAACCAAAACTAGCAGCTGGAGAAGCCGTTTCTGCTGGAGTTGGCCTTACATTCGCTTCATTTGGTGTTTCATCTTTTGGAAGATAATCCGAATAGTTCGGTTCTTGGTTGTTGTCTTCTGTACTCATCTTCTTAATTTATAGTTCTACGAATTTTTGTTTTAGTAAAAATAGATCCAACTTATTTCTATCCAATCTATTGAGTTCTGATAGTGGCAAAAGAATCACTTGCTCATTTGCACCGATTATTTCATACATGTTCTGGTGACGCACAACACGCATAGTATCCCTGAATAAAATCACTTTTTTCTTGCCAAACAGCGGTGTAAAAGTGAATGTCTCTTCGTGAATTTTCACCAAAGGTCGCGACATACGAAGTATTCCCCATGAAAGAACCAATGAACCAATTGGCCATAAAAGAATTCCAGCTCCTTTTGCAACGACCAATAAATACAATCCAACGATCACCATTGAAATTCCGAGAAAAATCAACCCAAAACTCAACCACACAGAACGATATAATACAATTTCTTGCTCATTAATGCGCTGTTGAATTTTATCAGTAATAATTCCTGATTTCGAATAGAAATCTTGTTTCAAACGAATGGCTTCTACTAAAAAGTCATCACTGATATTCACATGATCACCAATGTCCAATTTATTTAAAAGTGTTTCAATTTCTGCAACTTCAATTCCTGTGCGGCTGGACAAATGCTCCAAATCCATTTTTTCCTTTCGTTTCGATAGATCGATGAAGAAATGTTTGTAAACCGTCGTGTAGAAATTCTTTTTGTGCAATTGCAAAATAGCAGATGGATTTTCTTTGTTGCGGTAGATCGATGAAACAGTTTCAACGAACACCTTCGACATGTTACGTTTTGGTTTGATCACCTCTACCTGAGGGCGCATTCTCTTTGCACGGAACATTACAAATAACAGTAAACCAAAAATGCTTAAAAGCATGGCAGCAATTAAGGATGGACTCTGAAAAACGAACTGTAAATAGCTATCATCTTTCTTACCTTCATCTTCGAACATTTCTTCTTCATTCTGGAGAGTTTCATCCAAGCGACCG
Source organism: Crocinitomicaceae bacterium (assembly GCA_044233275.1). Taxonomy (GTDB): domain Bacteria; phylum Bacteroidota; class Bacteroidia; order Flavobacteriales_D; family Crocinitomicaceae; genus M0103. The sequence goes on from JBIIKG010000085.1 coordinate 6,527, forward strand.
AATTCTAGGTAATAAACTTTTTTCTCAGCATCAAGTTTTTTCACTACCTGCTTTGCATATGCCAATCCATCTTTTCTTAATAGCTGATAATTAAAGAAACACGCAGGATTTGAATGCACATAAATACTTCCTTTTCCGCGTTTTAATTGAAGGAAATTTGGTCTACCTTGCACCGTAGAAAGAAACTCAACCGAATCACTTTCAACAGGAGCGTTTATGAAAAATTTCCAGGCAAGCGCTAAGGTATCTCGCTGGTACAAATAATTCATATTATAGGTCTTCTTTTCCCACTTAATGGCCAATTCTTCTGTGTAATCGCAACGATAAGTTGTTGTTGGAATCAATGAATCAAAGATGTTTGCAGTCAGATTGGATGAGATAATAAACACATCTGAACCTTTCTTTACTGCTTCTAAAATAGAGTGTAATTCATGGTCGTAAATACCAAATTGCTCTCCCAAAAACAAGTATGTGTTTTGCTGATCTAGTTGAACAAGTGAATCGAAAGTGCTGAAATTATTCAATGAAAGTGCTTTTTTAGCTATTACACTTTCCATAATCATTTCATGCATAATATTAGTACCATATGGGTCCTTGCTATCCCATCCATACTTGTCATCCCAATTGGAAGAAGTGTATGTTACTTGTCCGCCACCTAAAATAGGAGTTGTTCCTCGACCCAATAGCCAAACCATAGCTGCCACAAAAATGACAACTAAACCAATGATTCCATATTTGGCTTGTTGATTCATTTAATCTTTTCTAGGAGCTGATAATAATTGTGCAAGGTGGGTTTAATCTGTTCAAAAACAGCTTCGTCAATTTCATATTCACCGTACCAAACAAGGTCATAAATACGCACACATTCGGCGAATAAATGGGCATTTGGTTTCCCTAATGTTTCCAATAAATAATCATGATTCGTTTTTTCTTTTTTCCAGTGAATCCAGTTATTTCGAATGAGTTCTTTCAAAATAAAAGTAAAATAGATACGCACCCCTTCTCTGTAATTTTGATTGAGTAGAGCCTCCTCTAAGCGCAATTCAAGTTCCGTCTTCGTAATGACTTCAGGATTCCATTCCAAATCAACTACTTTTAAAGTCACTGCTTTATCTGAAGGCTTTTTATTGCGGATGTACCAATAAACTATGAAAATAAATATTGCCGCAAGAATAATTATCAAGATTGTTTTCCAAAATTCAGGAGAAAATCTAGGTGGATCGATATCTGGCAAATCAGGTGCGTCAACATCCGGTAAATCAGGTGGATCAAATTCTGGTAATTGAATTGGTTCTGCTTTTTGGGTTGCAGGATCTGTTGGTAAATTTCCACCGGAACCACGGCTGTTTCTTGATTGATCGATCTTGTCAATTGACAAACCACTATTGCTTTGTGATTCCCCCTGAACAACACCATCAAAAATATTGTCCTCATTGTTCATTGAGGCAGGACTACTTCCATACCAATCTTGTGGACCTTTGTAGTTTTTGCTTTTCTTGTAAACGTAATTTTTCTTTACAGGGGTTTTTTGCTCACTAGTTTGTGAAAATGCAGTTCCTGCAAAACAGACAATTAGCGCTATGAAAATAATTCTATTCACTATCTGCTGATGTTTCTTGCAAGCGGCTGCGTTTACCAAATTTCTTATATGCTTCTTTTAACGAAACAACATCTCTCTTTTCCTTTTCAGAATAATATAATATTGACATTGTAATGGCTATAAATGGAAGTACTAATAGAACAAATAAGAGATAGACAATTTGACGAGCGATATTTCCCCAATACATATAATCATCTTCTGTGTAGATAAGTGCTATTCGTTTAATAAAATCAACGACCATATCTAACAAGTCGCGCACCATTGGTTTGTCATTAAATGGTTCGTGGATACTAAAAACAAAAGCAATAGGTTGTGCTAAAAGCATTACGATTAATATAGTCATCAAAATAACCAGCAATGTAGAACCATATTTCGATGAGCTGAAACCAAATCCGTTGCTAAATCGCTGTGAAAAGCTTCCCTCATCGAAGGCCATGACACTTGTGTTGAGGTAAAACAAAGGAATTAAAAATGTTACCCCAATCAGCCAATACCATGGAAGTAGGAAAACGCAGGCGAACAGAATGAAGTTACCTGCCCAAACTGACAAGAATCGTTGTTTTATGAAGGTGATAAGGCTTGACCAATCCTTCTTTTTATATTGACTATTGCTCACTGCCCAAAACGTCACACTAAAAATATACGCTACAATAAATGACCATGCGAGGACTATTAACCAATCTTGTCCATTTTCAAGGAAATAACCAAAAACAATTTTCAATTGAACGACCCAATCATAATAATGCTGGAAGCCCATTTCAAAGGAGTGATTTATACCTTGGTAAATCATGATAAGCAGTACAATTGGACCAGCAGTTAAACCGATAATTTTAAATATCGTTCCTATTGTTTGGCGGTACAAGTGAAAACTATCTGCTAATATTTCACCTAGACTTCTGATTTTAAAAAGCTTAATAACTTTCTTCTCTTGAACCGTATTCGCTTCTTGTTCATGCACCAAATGCGGATATTTGCGTGCTACATAAAAAGGATAAAAAACATACACAAATAGAATCAAGGCAAAAGAAAAAAGGATTAAGGTCCATTTAGACCAATCGTGTAAACGCTGATAATTATGCGTTACATAACTTTCTAGAAATCCAGCTGCAATGATGAAAGGAACCAAACTCATCATAATTTTAAGTCCTCTTTTTACAGAGAGTTGCAAGGATTGCTGACGTGTATATGAACCAGGGAAAAGCCAACCATTTCCGGCTGTAATTCCTGCACCACCTGCTAAAACGATGGCAGAAATTTCAAATGCACCATGAATCCAGATTCCTAAAAAACTAGTAATTAATAAGCCTTTAAGATGAAAAAAGTATTGAAATGCTCCCAGCATCACACCATTTGAAAACAAGAGTATATGTGTTCCAACCGTAAAGAAAAATCCGGCAAAAAAGGTCAAAAATGCCACTTTCATATTGTTTGTGGTGATCATGAGAAACATGGCCGTTTGGTCCTCTGCCTCATACACAGCCAAAGGATTTCCATTCTGAATGTTTTCAATTGTCATGTTCACATATCCATCACCCATTACGATTCGTGGAAAATCGGGATTGAAATGCGTCGTGATTACACCAATTAGGCAATAAATTAAAAACGCAACAAGCGAAAACAACAAGGTTTTTCGTGAACGATAAATCTCCAGTGGCAAGGAGATTTTCCAAACAGTAAATAACTTTGAAAGCGATTGTCCTTTTTGCTTGTGAACTCCTGTATAAATCATCTGAGCCAGTTGATTCAGATAAACCCTAACTGTTCTTCGTTTATAAAATGTTTGAGCGTAACTAAGATCATCGGTGATATCCATATACAAGTCACTCAATTCCTCTGGATCTTTAGATCCACTTGAATAGAGTTGTTCGAAGCGAGACCACTTCTCCTTATTCTGATCGATGAAACGCGTTTCCTTCATAGGGTGAAACGTAAAGATAGAAAAAGTCGAAGAAAATTAATGTTTACGGTGAGAAACTTCTAATTTCCCGATTTTGAAATAGAAGCCACCTGAACGTTCACTTGTAGTTTTTGCCGTGCGAAAATCTACTTCTTGCTTAACGGCATCGCCTAAACGGTTAGTGATCGGTTTAATCGGGTTTTTCATGTCTTGAAAACCCATGTAAGCAACATCGGTTGTAGATTGAATATTGACAGATTGAACCGCTAAATCAGCTGAATTACGTTCAATAATTTCAAGATCAGTCTTTTTAGATTTAATTGTTTTAAGTCCTTTTAAGTTTAATCGATCTATTTGAGTTGGACGATCCTGTTTGATTGTTGCTTGAATCTCTTGTTCTCTAGTAGGATTCGACAGGGCAACAAAATCCTTAGTTGTCGGCTGCTGATGTTGATTTAACTGATCTAAATTGATTTTCTCCTTTTTGCTTTCCTTTTTAGGTACAACTTCCGTAGAATCGGTTTGAACAATTACGTTTGTCGGACTATTGACAAGTAATTGATTACCAGAATAGTAAACATAGAATAAGATTGCCGTTAAGGAAGCAGCTAAAGCAAGAGAAACATAAGGCCATAAAACAAGTGTTTTCTTTCTTTTCAAACTAGCTTTATCCGCATAAACGATGGACAAATCAGCTTTAAGATGCGCAGCTGCGTATAGTTTTTGTGTTTGATGCAAAGAGGAATTTGCTGCAACAAACGTTTGTAATTCAGTTAATTTTTCGCTCGACAATTGTCCTTCCGTTTCTGCAATGAGGAATTGTTCTACGTTAGAAAGTGTGATTGGCGTATCTGCAAAAGAAACTTGCTTCAAGTTGGTTTTAAATTGTGGATCTAAATTAGATGTTTCTACCTCAACAGAAACTAGAGATTCATCCTCCAATTTCAATTCAGGATGAGCTTCCATAAACGCTAAAAACAAAGCAGTTTCTTCCTCGTTCAAGTTTCCTTCCAGAAAATCGAGGTAAAATGCTTCGTAATTAAAAATGCTTATGTGCTCCATACTAACAATTTGTAATCTGTAATCTG
>JBIIKG010000086.1:0-11109 GCA_044233275.1 Crocinitomicaceae bacterium
TGGAAAAGTGAACGAGACTGGAATGGAATTGCAAAATACCTTGCTTTCCGAAGCACAAGCAGGCGATAAAGTCATCATTTTCTTTGCAGGACATGGTGATGTCGATAAACTATATGGTGACGGATATTTGTTATTAAACCAAGTAAAACCTGCGAATAATAGTTCATATAAATTCAACGAGGCACTTTCGCTGAATGAGATTCGTCAAATGATTGATATTGCGGATAAAAATGGTATTGAAGTAACTTTGATAGCAGATGCTTGCCGTTCTGGGTCAGTTTTATCGGCAGAGGCCAACAAAATGATGAGTGGAATCAACATAAATACTACAACAATGATTTCTTGTCAGCACAATGAGTACTCAGAAGAGTCAATTAAGTATGGCAATGGTCACGGTGTTTTTACGTATTATTTGATTCAAGGAATGATGGGTTTGGCAGATAGCAATAAGGATTTGAAAATCTCTTTATTGGAATTGCAGACCTATGTTCAAACGAAAGTTGTAACCGAAAGAGAAGGTCAGCAAACACCTGTTTTTACAGGTAAATTGATGAAAGAAATCGCTCCAGTGAATGAAAAATTATTGGCTGAGGCAGAAAAACAAGATAATTTGTCGCTAGCCATTACTGCTTTAGGTAAAAAGAAAGCTGTTACTGCCCCATTCGGAGAAGTTTCTAGCAGATGTCAGTCGCTCATGCAATTGTTAATAGAACAAACTGCTGCCAATAAGTTTTTCAACGATGAATTAGATTTATTGGATCAACAAGCATTTTCTGTTGGGTTGATACAATCAAAAAAAATCCATTCAAGTGCTGTGAAATCAGTTGCTTCTGCAAAAGGAGGAGTGTACACTGCTTCAGCGGGTACAGAAGGTGTTTCGATTATCACGCGACAAGACCTGAAAAATCCGAAATGGATCAAGGATCAAAAAAATGCAACGCGTGTAGATTTTAGTCCTTCGGGAAATATATTGGCAGTAGGCAACGCAGTTGGAATAGTTACGCTTTACGATCCATCTTCAGTTGAATTAATTGCCACTCTTCCAAAATTGGATGCTGAAGTTAGTACCTTGAAGTTTGTTTCAGAGAAAACACTTGTTGCGGGAACATTGAAAGGAACAATTCATGTGATTGACATTGAATCGAATACTTCTAAGCAAATCAAGGCGCACAAAGGAAGAGTAACAGATTTGGAGTTTAAGAACACTACACTTTATTCTGTGGGTGATGATGGGAAAGTATGTGCGATTGATATTACAACGAAAAAGAAAGTGTTGAGTGTTGCTGCTCACACAGGTCGAGCAACTGCTATTAAATTACTGCCCTTATCGAATGCTATTCTCACAGTTGGCGATGATGGTAAATTAAAAAAATGGCAAGTTGAGACCTTAAATTTGCAGACAGAGATAGCACTTGGATACGCTGATGTGACAGATCTTGATGTCGATCCATTTGAAAAGTTTTGCTTTATTGGGAGCAAGCAAAAGAAGGTGGGAATTATAGATTTGGGAACACGTGCTGTTTTGAAATCGAAGATGGCAAATACAAGTGGAATAATGTCTATAAGTTACGATCCATCAACATATACGCTTGCAATGGCAGAGAATGATGGCAGTGTGACCTTTCAAAAAGTGAAAGTAAATCCAGACATGAATGCAGCAGTTGATATTCATCGTCAATTAATGGAATGCGGAGATTTATCGAAATATAAGTACAAGATTGATGGAACATTGATTATAGGCTTAAATAATTACATTTCTGGCGTGTTGAATCCGCTTGTGAATGGTGAAGCTCAGCAACCGAGCTTAGAAGAAATACGCAAAGCAATTCGCTATGCAAAGAAAGCTTTGGAGTTAGGGAAAGATTATGTAATGGACGAAAAGAAATTAGAAATCAATTTACTGATGTTACAGGTATATGAGATCTTGGCTTTAGGTGATAAATCGAAATTCCCGGAGGCGATTGAAAAAATGAAACGAATTGAAGAATTGGATCCAAAAGGTGCCTATGGTTATAATGTGACAGCGCAGTTATATGCACAAATGAATAACTTAGAGAAAGCGATAGAAGCCATTAAGAAAGCAGAGACATTTGCACCGAATTGGTCTGAAACGACTGTTAACGCTGGAAAAATTTTACTACAAAGCGGCGATGCCAAAGCGGCCGAAGTGAAATTTAAAGAATCCATCACAGAATCTCCTGATTTAGTGAAAGGTTATGCAAATTTAGGTGCATTGTATCTTTCTCAAGGAAAATATGAAGATGCAAAGAAGCAGTTGGAAAAGGCTATTTCTATCGATTCGACGAATTCGAATGTGAATCAGAATTACATTGAAGCCATTTCAAAAATTCAAGCGAAAGCAGCGAAAACAACTCCAGTAAATAAAACAGTTTCTACGAAAGCACTTTCCGACTTTGGTCCTATAATTTCCAATACAGTCATGTATTATGGTTACCAGAACAAGGTGAAATTTACCAGCGAGAAGTATGAAAAAGAATTTAAAATTGCCGCAGATTTTGGAACCATCGCAAAAGTAGGGTCTGGGTATATTTTTGTGCCGAAGGTTGGCGAAAAGATTGCCAAGCTGAAAGTAATAGATGCCACAACAAATGCCTTAATTGGAGTAATTGAACTTCCGACGAAAAGTATGCCACAGCCTGAGTTATATTGGGGGAAGGCAAAAGTGGACGAGAAAGTTGATTTAACGGCTCGTATATTTGTGTTTGGCTACAAAAATGAGGCTGATCTAGATAATTTCTTCTACAAAGTCATATCGTATGAAGTACTATTTGCCGATGGTGGTGGCTCTTCAGAGTACAACGAATTTAATCCGTCTGGTGATTCAGAAGGGGTGATGTCATTTTCTGGAAATGGGCCAGAAATTTACCAAGAGTTAGTAGATGAAATCACGCAGCGTCGATCACGCGGGGTTAACGGAAAAGTATGTGTGGCAGCAACAGTTGAAAGTCCGCAAGGAGTTCGTTACAAAACTTCAGCATGTTTTTGGTATTGATTAACCTGATGAAGGCATGAAAACAATACTTTACAAGGCGACAACATCAAAAACAATTGCTTGGGCCAATGGAACAAGCACTGAATTATTTATTTTTCCTGAAAATGGTGATTTTTTAACGAGGGATTTTCTTTTTCGAATAAGCACAGCAACTGTTGAAGCAGCAACATCCACTTTTACTTTTTTTGAAGGCATAGATCGCACCTTGATGATTTTAGAGGGGAATCTAAGCTTAGAGCACGTTGGACGCTACACGAAAGAACTAAACACCTTTGACCAAGACCATTTTAATGGTGAGTGGGACACAAAAAGTAAAGGTAAAGTGAAAGATTTTAACTTGATGTGTAAAAAAGGAGCCTCAGGAAGCGTGCAGCATTTTCCATTTTCAACTAACGAATCAAAACAACTTGAATTAAAAGGTGTGATGAGTTTTTTGTATGTTCAAAGTGGTATTTATAATTGCAGAGGTGAAACCTTGAATCCTGGTGATACGTTGCATATTCAAAAGGAATTTGAAAACGATATAGAAGTTATCGCCAAAGAAAGTGGGGACCTCGTATTAGTTGAGGTGGAGTTTTAAGGGTTAGTTATAAATAGCAATAAGCAATCTATGAAAAAAGTAATTCTCAATTTAGTAATAGTAAGTTTGTTTTTTGCTTGTTCTGCGGACAAAACGAATGGTACAAAAGAAGATAATAACAGTGAAGCAACAGAAGTAGAATCAGCCAACGAGGATGTTACTGAAGATCCTCAGGACGACTATTCTGAAGGTGTTTTTAATGAGGATGAAACGACCTTTCCATCAGATTTTGAAATAGAATCATATCTTATTACACCTGTCGCTGGTGGATACCATGAGTCTGATGAATTAAAAAAGTTAAAGGCAAAATCGAAGTGGATTGGATTGTACAAGAACGATAAAGGGGAATTAACTTTAAAAACAAGTCAAGTTCAATTTAAAAAAGTGTATGACCCGATTACAGACAATGAAAAAGGTCCTTTCACAGGAATTGAACCGATTGTTAGTCCAGGAGAAAATTGCGAAATGGCATTTAATCCTATTTATGGAATATCGCCGAAGACCCTTGATTTATATGTTCCCTATAACAAAGAAATGGGTCCAGATGAATCGATAGAGTTCACTCACAATGGAACAAAATTTTGGTTATCAACTTCCGGTACAAAAGTGAACGAAAATGGTCAAGAAGGAATTCGCGATTTCAAATTATACTTGGATTGGAATAACCATGCGGGCAGAAAAATGTCACAACTTCTGCTTCAATTGCCCACTTTTGATGAATACGAAATACCGCGTATTACAGTACAAGTCTGTGGCTTAATTGATGATGATCAAATTCCAGATTTAATCGTAAGAAATAACTATCAATCCTATTTGTATTTATCAAATACGACTGTGTCGAATGGTTTGCTTAAATGTGTAGGGACAGAAGTTTTGTTTGGCGGGTGCTAAGAAATCTTAAATTTCTTAATTCTTCGGATTGAAGCACGTTATTAGTTGTGTTTTTTAAGCTATTTAAGGAATACAATACAAGGTATCGTACCACGGAGAAACACCAACCCAAATTCCCAGAGCACCTCCCGTTATATTCGTAGGCACATTTACGGGAGTTGCAAACGGATTTCCTGCTGATCCAACTTGTGCGTCTTTTTTATCAAAAAAATTGAATGCCGCCTCGTCAATACGGGAAAATTTTACAACAACGGAATCACCTAACATATAGAATCGTTTGTATTCTTCTAAATGATTTGGATTTTTTCTCCTCTGTCGGTTTGGAGCATCAAATTCAAACGTGATTCCATCAAAAAATCGATCGTCAAAATAACCATTTTGTCCTTTTCGAAAAAGAGTATCCAATTCTTCACCATTTGCTTGAATATTGATGCGCTTCGCTTCCCATTTATAGGCGTTGTATTCATTCGCAGGATCAGAAAGTAAGGCGTAAGAGTATCCATATAACGGATTAGAACTTTCGGGTTTCCATGTTAGATTATCTAAAGCAACAGGTGGAAGAATAGAGGTTGTTCCTGAGTAGTTTTTTCCTTTATGTAGAATATTTAAGGTGTATGATTTGCCAATTTCACCTTTAATTGAAGGATCAGTAGTTGAATAAACCAAAATAGGTAAAAATCCAACTTCATAGTATTCCAGTTTTAAGATTTCAGCAACTGTTTTTTTGGATGCTTCGGGTAAATCATTGATAGAAAACAAGGAGAGTTGAACTGTTTGCGTACCATTTGTAACAGATACGCTAGCGTCTGTAACAAAAGAACTTAGATAATTGCCAAGATTAGTTGGCGCATAAACATCTTGGGATAAAGAAAGCAAAACAATTGGGAAGCCATCTGTTTCAATATTCCCTTCTACAACTAATTGTTGTTCAAAGCCTTGAATGTCAATATTTACTTCCTTCGTGCATCCTACAAGGAAAAACGAAAAGAAAAACACAAGGTAAAAAGCAAATTTTGCAGCGCTCATAAGTACATTGCAATAATACGAAAAGGAACTTAAATAAGCTGTTTATTGATGGAAATTAAATGACAAAAGGAAGCGAACTAAAGGATTTTGAGAGATTATAATAGTTGAAGTATCAATAAATTAGGTAGAGCAAATGAATTCAATTATTGGTTTAATGCTATTTTATCAATTCTTCGATTTTACTTTCAATCTCCTTAATGGTATTTGGCCCCAAACCTGTTGCAGAGTATGAGATGATAGAATTTTTATCAATTATCAGGTGTGTTGGAAACGAATAAACATTGTACATATTAGCAATCTCGCTGCTTCCCGCAATTATATTATAATTAAAAGTTTTTGACTTTAGGAAACTCTCTATTTTTGATTTATCATTCGTTGCAAACCCGAGAAATACAACATCGGTATCTTTAAATTTGGCAACTAATTCATTCAACTCTGGCATTTCCATTACACATGGTTTACATTCAACAAACCAAAAATTTATAACTACCACTTTTCCTTTCAAACTTTCAAGCGAATAGCTATTTCCTGAGATGTCTGTCACGGAAAATGGAATTGCTTCCTTGCCAATAATCTCATTTTGGATTTGGATTTGCTCCGGCATATTGGCTTGTGCTTGTTGAATTCGTTTTTTCTCTTCCTCCGTAGCTTTGCGCAGAACAAAAGCTTTTACAATTTTATCATTATCGATATAAGGTTCTGGCATGTATTCTCCTGAAAACATGGCATTCATAAAATCTTTTTCTTGAAGTAAAGTTAGATCTTCAAAATAAATCGGAGTTATCATTGGGTTTAACATCATAGGTTTTGCAGGATCGATATCGTCAGGACCAGCTTTCCTAAGACCTTCAAGTGGATTGGTTTGATTCACTTTTGCAGAATCTTTATTTGATTTAGTTTTTTGAGCATTCACATTTACTGAAAACAAAGCAATTAGAAAAGCAATTAAACTGTTTTTTAGTGTCATATCATTACTGATTAGGATAACAAATTCTAAGAATTGATGAGGTCTAAAATAATTAAAAAAAAGGAATGAAAAGTATTTGACAAAAAGTTTGTTTTTGCATTTGTTTTAAGCCCAATTTGGGGAATAGTAAACATAAAACCAGTATTGATTGATTCAATATTGGTTTTATTTGTGGAGTCCACTGACCTATTTTCGAACCCTTTTTTGGAGGATTTGAATAAATTGAGTATGCTCTATAAAACGATTTATAATGATAAATGAATTTTGAAATAAAATGAATTCTTTTTAACTACATCTGATACAAATGCTAAACTAAGTATAACACTGAATGAATGAAAAGAGATTTTCATAACAAACTAAATCAATAACATAATTTGCAAGGACTCCTCCCAATTTTTATTGCAAAGTTAATATTAACATCTTCTATAACTGATTCACAATTACTTAATCCCGCACATATATGATTGTGATATGCAAACGCCTCATCGCTATCACATATAATAACAATTGATTTAACTTTTGTAGATTTTGTAAGATTTTTTTCATGCCCATCATTCTTATCAGATTTACAACTAGATATCAATAATGTACAAACGAAAAAGAAAAATTTAAAAAAATTCATGGTACTAAACATTTTGAAAATCAATATATAGAAAAGTTTTTTTATTCTTCATTAAATAATCAATTGGATTAATTATAAGTAATTAAGTATTACATATATTTGTAAAGTTTATCAATAAATTTTCAAAAACCAATTGTAAATATGTACTATCCATATTATAAAGACGCTGATAAGTTTCTACCTGATACAAAATCTATTCAACTTTGGCAAAAGACGAGAAAGAATAATAGTGGTATTAAACCTGGAATTTTTGAGACAACTGATTTCACAAAAGATCAATTATGGTCAATTGCCTCTTTATTAATAGAACTATCAGCACTATACTTTACTTTTCAAGGAGCTTATAAAAGTTATTTGCAGACTGGAAATATATGGGTGGTATGGATAGCAATTATAGCTGTATTCCTTTTTATTGCATTCGATTTAATTGGAATAATGTTACACGGACATGATAAAACTCAAAGAACTATCGTTAAATCTCATTATGTAGTTGAAAAAGATCCCAATGAGCGCTTGAAATTACATAATCAATTAAAAGAAACAACGATGAGAGAATTTTTCGGAGTTCTACTTCTGTCTATTTCAGCAATACTAAAAATAGCCGCGCTTTGGTATTTTTTTCAATTAAGTAATGTGCAACTATTAGTCGTTTTTACATTATTGTATTTGATTGTAATTTATATTCATGCAGTTCATACTGTTTATTGGTGGCCTGCGTTAAAATTAAAAATATCGATGAAAAAGCAATACCGAAATTGGAAAATACTGCATGACAAAAATCTACCCACCCCCCCGAATAATACAATTAACTCAAATAATGTCATCCGTTATCAATTCAATTCTTCAGTGGGATTAGATCACACAATATCTACTTGTGATAACGATAGAATTAAAGCTACCCCAATGGGTTCTGGAAATTTCATGCTTGAAGTTACGGGTCCATTGTGGGATGAAAATATCGTGCACTTGTGCTCACAATGGGGTGATAGAGCCCAACAAGATTTATTACATAGCTGTATCAAAGTTCAATTAATGCAGTGTGGTGTGCTTGTAAAATAAATTGATATGAAAAAGAAAAATTTATATATTATTGTTGTTTTAGTTGTATTGACAATTATCGGGTTCGGACTTTATTTTCTCAATACTTCGAAAAAAGAAATTGATCAAGACCATATTCGATTAAATTTTATGATTGTTAATAAAACAGCTTTCTCAAACAATATCGAAATCTTAAAAGTTGATTTAATGAAGCCTCTTCTTGAATCAAATTTCTTTGTTAAAAATAATGGTACTGAAGATTTATTTATTTCCTCTATTGAGGTTCAAGGTAGAAAATTTTGTATACCGGCGCAGGGTATTAATTGCCTAAGATATGACGATAAATCACCTCTGAATCAATCAACATATACCTCTACATCAAGAGGCAATGATGAAATATCATTTTTCGAGATTTGGGATGGCGGTGAACAACTAAAAAATATCATCTCGGTCTTACAGAGTGGAGATCCCAGTGTTACCCTTCCACTTTCTAATGAAATACTTAATCAACAAAAATCCACCTTCATTGATTCATTAATAATTTGTAAAGAATGTTCAGACGAATTTATTAACGAAAATAAACAAATTGTATTTAAAAACGCAGTTGAATTAAGAGAATTCGTAAACAATCAACTTGAAAACTATTCAAATAAAAATGATTCAAAAGATAGAAATTACGAAATAAAAATTTTTGTTTTCGATGATTTAACTCCTACCTCTGATACTGAAGATAGTGATGGAGATGGAATATTAAATAGTATAGATAAATGTCCAAATGAAAAGGGTTTAAAAAAATTTAATGGTTGTGCGGATGATGATGATGACAATGTGCCGAATAATGAAGATCAATGCCCGAAACAGAAAGGAGACATAAAATGTAAAGGCTGCCCTTGTCCACCTGAAAATTGTCCTGATAACGATAATGATGGGGTTTGTAATGATAAAGATAAATGCCAAGACGAAATAGGCTCTCAAAAAAACCAAGGTTGTCCAGACCAAATCATTTTAAGTATTAACAAATCAAATGCAACCAGCAATAAAATATCATTCAAGTCTTCTAACTACAATTTTAAAGACAACGATGATATTCGCGTTGTTATCTATCATAAGGGAATTAAAATTGGACAACCGAGAAAATTAGTACCTAGCGAAATTAGAATAAAAGAATTTTCAATTTCTGGTCAAAGTGTTGCCCAACAAATAGGTACTGGCGAAAATAAATTATATATTCAATTAGAGTTTATATTAAATAGTAAACAAATAGGTGAACGAAGTGGAAACATCACAATATACTGCAATCAATAGATTTATGAAATATTTTTTACTCTTTTTTCTTTTATGTAATTCATATTCTTTTTTTGGTCAAAAAAAATCGAAGCCCAATCTTTATATTGTAATTGAAGATCGACTTGAATCAAACGTGGAATTGCGTTCAACAGTAGATGAAATAATAAAAATAAAAAATTTAAAAAAATATTCAACGAAGTTTTACTTTTTAGGTAATAGAAAATTACAACCAGAATACCCAGATAAAATTGATTTTAATACGTTCGTTCTAAATGATTTGTGCACAGTTTGCGATAAAATCTCAAGTTGGAATATTAATGATGAATTTTCTTTCCAGATCAACAATTCAATTAATACTTGTAAAACCTATATAGGATTAGATTCTTTAGCCGTTGATAAAAAATTAAATGAGTTATTAAAAACGAATAAATCAAATTCTGATATTCTTATTTATAAACCAAAAAATAGGAACTCCATAAAATTTAATGGTATCCCAGAAATTTTAGAGAAAAGCTCAGTAATCAATTTTTCGATTAACTTAAATTCTATAAATGATTTAAACGCTAAACTAGGATTACAAGTATTAAACGAGGGAACATGGGATTTTTTACCTCAAGAAGATATAATGTTATTTCGGAACAAGCCGTTTGAAAAAACAGAAGAGTTAACCCAAGATTCAAAAATTTGTATTGAATACTACAAAATTGATGGATGCCCAACAACTGAATGTTCAAATACAATTAGCTATAGATATATCAATAAAGTTAGACCCTTAGAAATATATTTAGGCGACAAATTTCAGGATTTTTCTACAAATATTTCAGAGAATTATCCTGATGAAATTTTTAATTGTGGGGCTGATTATGAAATAATGCCTGAAACTGATGACTTCTATAAGTTTATAATTAAAAAGCAAAAAGGTATCAAGTCGATTAAACTCAAACTAAAAAACATATGTGATGTTCCTGCATTGAATGATTGTCCGGATGTTCTTTTAGAATTAATTGAAGATGTTAATTTCGACAAAGCAAAATATGTAGGGTATACTCGTTACAAAATCAACAAGAATTTCTTTGATCCTGGAGAGGTTGATAAACTGACCTGTTCAGATTTATGGAATTATTCTCATGATATTAATAACCAGCCTTTGAGAGAGTTCGAAGTAACATTTATTCCACAACTTGAAGAAAACGCAGAGTTAGTGAATAATCAAGAAGAAACTAAACTAAAATTAATTTTTAGAACATGCGGAGGACACTAATTTTTTGTCTAATTGCCTTTTCATTTATAATTCAACTCAGTCAAGCTCAGAATTATAGTATTGAATTAAAACAATTAAAATCAAATCTTACGTTTGATTCTTTAAGGGCCAAGGAATCAGAAATTCTTGTGACAGTTTTTTACAAGAATTTTGGCAAATCGGATTGCGATAATTCCCGCATAATACAACATAGCAACAAAGAATGTAATATTAATTCATTTAAAGAAAAATTGATATTATCTCTAAATAAGTCAGCTTTCATTATTCCATTGAGAGTTCAAATTTATTATTGGGACAATGCCTCAAATAAAATGCATTTTATTGAGGATGAATACAATAAGAAATCTTTTAATAATAAGAACTATTTAGAAATTGAAGATCAAATGGCCTTCATAGATTTTCATAATCTAAATGATTTCATTAA
>JBIIKG010000087.1:0-11098 GCA_044233275.1 Crocinitomicaceae bacterium
TCATCGTAGCCAACTTCTATTAAATTGTTGGCGGGAATGAAATTTCGGTTTTCTATATATTTTGACATCATTTTTTCATAACAATGTAACACCAATTCATTTAATTCTTCCTCACTAAACTCTTGCGAAAATTGTGTTTTCACGGCTCTTTCATAAAGAGTAATTGTTGACCTAAAAACATCATATGGATTTCGATGGATGAAAATAAATTTGGCTTTGGGGTACATTTCCTGAAGCACTTTTATTCTTCCAGTATTGTGTGGATTTTTCAATAATAATTTTTTATCAACTTTATTGAATACTTCAATCTGTTTTAGTAAGTTGGAGTAAATGGACTTCCATTCTTGCAATTCGTTACTTGGGATCTCCTCGAAACAATTGTATTTGTCAAAGATTAACTTATTCTTAGGAAAGAAGAACAGATGCATACCACTCATTTTTGTGATATTTACCAAAGCGTGTTCATCTTCGGCTGGTGCGTCAGCATCAACTTTAACATTATCCTGCGGACGTGTTTTTGGCATTACACTTTTAAGAATAGGTTTAAAAAACCATTTAGTAGTGAAGGCCATATTGAAAAAAAATGCTTGAAATGAGCTAAGATGCGTGTATCTGTCATCTTGAGAAAGTAAATAGTGTAGATGCGTTGTGCCACTTCTCCAATGTCCAATTACAAATATTGGAGCGTCGTCTTTTAATCCAACATCCTTTATTTTGAATTTAAGAACTAACTTTTGCAAGGCCCTAAACAAACCAAGTGAAGCAATTACCAGTGAAATTTTCCGAGCACGATTTATTTTGCTCTTGGCAATATCATTTTCTGCTTTCAGTGATTTCCAAACTTTTCTTGAAGAAGCAAAAAGTTGATGGTCTTTCAGCTCGTATTCTGTTTCTTTTTTAGACATTAGCAATTAAAAAGTGGTAATATAATTATTTATTTGTTTTTATATTTCACTATGCTTTTACCATTCGATCGGCCTTACCTGTCCCCAAATTATGCAATAAGGTAAAATGACTTTTTAAAGCACCAAACCATGATTTATGTTCGTGATATGGAACATTAAATTCAAGCGCTGTTTTCTTAACAATTTCTTTCAGCGCAGGATAGTGCACGTGACAGACATTAGGAAATAAATGATGCTCAATTTGGTGGTTCAATCCACCAACATACCATGTAAACCATCTACTTTCGTTTCCAAAGTTTGACGTTGTACGCATCTGATGAATTGCCCAATTATTGTCTACAGAACTACTTTCGTCAACATCATAGAATTCAGTTTCTTCCACTACATGTGCTGATGAAAAAATTAAGGACAACATAAGACCACAAATATATTGCATCAAAATATATCCTAGCATAATTACCCACCAAGGGAGATCAATAAGCGCTATTGGGAGCACAATAAATAGTAAGGTGTACCACGTTTTATGAAAAATAACCTCGACAAGCGCTTTTTTGAAAGTTTTTCCCTGTGCTTCGAGTAATCCCATTTTATTGTAACGGACAAGTTTTGCAAAGTCCTTAAACAAATACCAAACTAAGGTTAGGAAACCATATAAAAAAGGGGCATAAATGATTTGAAATTTGAAAAACCCTTTTCGTCCTTGTTTTGGACTAAAGCGCATAACGCCTTTCTGATGGATGTCCTCGTCAAACCCTTCCACATTGGTAAAAGAGTGGTGAAGGACGTTATGTTGTATTATCCAGTTCAAACGATACCCGCCAACGAATGTGAGGGTGAAGCCAACAGCATCATTTACCTTTTGATTATTAGAATAAGCTCCATGATTTGCATCGTGCATAATCGCTAGTCCTATTCCTGCCATTCCTAATCCCATCACAGCCCACAAACTAAGTACACCCCATGTGGATGAAAAAACGCCAGTCAGCATTAGTGCAAATGGAACGACGTAAAGAGCAATGATCAGGACGGTTTTTAGCTTCATTTCAAAATTAGCGTGTTTAGATATTTTATTCTCTTTAAAATACTTGTTCACACGTTCTTTAAGAACTTCATAGAACTCAGGATCTTTATCACTAAACTTTACTATTGTAACACTCACGTTATCAATTAATTAATCGGAATCAAAATTACTCTCCGTTCAAAGATAATCTATTTTTTTCACAAGCCTTGTTAAAGGGATTATATGAACAAGTAACAAAATCCTATATATTACACAAGTAAGGCTCACGAGCTCTGAGCCTTACTCAAATGTGGGTTATCGAGCCATGAATTCATTGACACATAACAAGCGGCTATACTCCATTAAACCTTTTAGTCGCCAAGTAAAAATACAATTTTTCATTAACTTATTCTTCGAGGATTTCAACTCTTCCCTTTTAAACAAAGTAGTTTTAATAGCTGGCTTGAACTTAAGCGTAGATTTAAACGATTAATTCTACCATAAAACAATCAACACAGAAATTACAACATTTTTATTCATATTTCATGGATCATACGTTTAATCAGGTATCGTTTAAACGATATACACTATTTAAAATTAATAACATATAAGTTACATAAGTTACGCTCATTTCACATCTAAAACCTTACCTTTGCCGCTCAAAATTAAAATAGTAAACAACGAAATGAGTACAGCATTAGGGAATCACATTCTTGTAGAGTTCATGAACTGCGATCCACACATTATGAATGATGTGGTAAGTATTGAACGTGACATGGTTGCAGCAGCGCAAAAAGCCGGAGCAACTGTTATCAATTCAACATTTCACCATTTTTCACCTTTTGGTGTTTCTGGTGTAGTCGTAATTCAGGAAAGTCATCTTGCCATACATACTTGGCCTGAGTATGGATACGCTGCAGTAGATTTATTTACATGTGGTGAAATGGATGCTTGGATTTCTTTCGATCATTTAAAGGAGTGTTTCAAATCACAATCTTATTCTGCCATTGAAATGAAACGAGGGTCTGTTAACTTGTTGACTAGAAATGATTTTGACATGTCGACAATGCGTCAAAAAGCAAGTGAATGGAGAAACCCTGAATTCTTTACCCGCAACGTTTGGTTCACAGATAAAGATGAAGATCAAGCCCTATCATTGCGTTTCACAGGTGAAGTTTTCTTTGATGTTCAATCACCTTTTCAACGTGTACGAATCATTGAATCCTATAAATATGGTAAAATGTTGGCGCTTGATGATATGGTTATGACAACGATCGAGGATGAATTCCATTACCATGAAATGATTTCTCATCCTGCCATGTTCACACACGGAAATGCTAAGAATGTGCTAGTTATTGGTGGTGGTGACGGTGGTACAGTTCGTGAAATTCTTCGTCACGAAGGTGTTGAAAAAGTAACAATGGTTGAAATCGATGGCGAAGTTATCAAGGCATGTAAAGAACATTTACCGCAAATCGCAGCTTCTTTTGATCATCCAAAATTGAACTTATTAGTAGACGATGGAATTACTTTCTTAAAAGATGCTGGTTCAGAAAGCTATGATATTATCATTGTAGATGGGTCTGATCCAGTTGGTCCAGCAGAAGGACTTTTCTCTGTTGAATTCTATACAAACTGTTACAACGCTTTGAAGCCAGGTGGCATGTTGGTTGCACAAGGAGAATCTCCTAAATTCAATCAAAAGGCATTTGCAGAATTAAACCATACATTGCAAGGAATTTTTGGTACTGATAATGCACCAGTTTCTTTGTTCTTTGTTCCAACGTATCCAACAGGTATGTGGAGTTTCCAATATGGATTAAAAGGTGGAGCGCATCCGAAGAACATCTCTAACGAATCTTCAATTGATGCTTTCGTCGATGCAAAAGGTTTACGTTACTATAATTCTGATGTTCACAAAGGAAGTTTCGCTACTCCAAATTTTGTAAAACAGCTGCTTAAGAAATAAAAAATCAATAATATTCAAAGATTCGAGGATTTGAAAGATTAGATTGATTTTTCAAATTTTCGATTTTTTTTTAACCTCAAAATTTAGTCATGACGTTCGATCCAAATGGTGTTGGTATTGCCAACGGTAATATTTTCGGTTTTCCTGTAACAGAGGAAAATGCTGATATTGTTATTATTCCAATCCCTTGGGACGCCACTGCATCTTATGGAAAAGGAACCAGTGATGGACCCGAAGCGATTTTAGAAGCGTCAACTCAGTTAGATTTCTATCATCCAAAATTGGAGAAGGCATATGATACGCAAGTGTTTATGACGTCTATTTCTAAAGAATGGAAAAAGATCAATGCCGATTTGTGCATTAAAACAATCGATTACATCTCTTTTTTAGAAGAAGGCGGAAAGTTAGAAGGGAACGAAGAATATGAAACACTGATTGCCGAAGTCAATGAAACGCAAAATGCACTAAAAGAAAACCTGAAAGAACGTGCAACAGCGATGATGAATGCAGGAAAAATTGTAGGTGTTTTGGGTGGTGAACACTCGACTCCTCTTGGATTAATTGAGGCAATTGACGCACAAGGACATTCATTTGGCATCCTTCAAATTGATGCACACGCTGATTTGAGAGATGCTTATGAAGGATTTGAGCAATCTCACGCAAGTATCATGTTCAATGCACTAAAGAATTGCAAAAACTTGATCCGATTGGTTCAAGTTGGTATTCGTGACATTGCAGAATCTGAAATTCATTTGATTGAGAATAGCGACGAGCGTGTCAAAACATTTTTTGACTGGGATTTAAAGGATGGTCAATTTGCCGGAAAAACATGGCAAAGTCAAGTGAATGAAATTATTAATGATTTACCTCAAAATGTTTACATTTCCTTTGATATTGATGGTTTACGTCCAGAGCTTTGTCCAAACACTGGGACACCTGTTGTAGGAGGATTTGGATTAGAAGAAGTCAATTACTTGATCTTCCAATTGGTCAATTCAGGTAAAAAAATTGTTGGATTTGACCTAAATGAAGTTGCACCAGGCAATGATGATGATTGGGATGCAAACGTTGGTGCTCGTGCCTTGTGGAATTTAGTTTGTGCAGTGGAACGAAATAGAAGGTTGCACGCTTAGATTCAATTCCTTACTTTTATCACATTCTGTAGACAGATTAATTTAATTAATGAGATGAAGTTCCTCCGAATTGTATTGATACTCCTTTTAATGCTTAGCATTGGTGCATTTGGGTACAGTCTTTATCAATTTGTACTTAATTCATCCATACTGACTCACTTACTAATACTCATCGGTTCTTTATTAAGTGGAATTACTTTTTTTGCGCTACTTATTTCTAAAGACAAAGGGACGAGTGCGATTATTTGGTTTTGTTTGGCAATTGCAAATCTTCTCATTTTTGTGATTGATTATAATCAACCCTCGTTTTTAAAACAAAGCTATGGTGTTTCTCTCGCAATCATTTTTGCCTTGCTGTTTTATTCAATTCAGAAAATGCAGGAACATTATCACAAACGTTTCGCTAAACAATTGAGATTTTTAAACTTTGGATCAATTATACTCCTTGTTTCAATGATGGTACTAAAAATTGATAATCGAATGATTTGGGACGTTTTATCCTATTTAATTGCAACAGTAATAATCATCAATTTGATTTTATTTCTGATACCTACAGCATTAACTCAATCCAAAAACGAACCGAAACCGTAAAGACGTTTTTGCCAGTATTCAGATTTATCGATATCTGTGATTACTATACCTTTAGAGGAGCTAGCATGAATCATCACAACTGGAGAGCCTTTATCAGAGATAACCAATCCTACATGTGAAATTCCAGAACCATTATCAAAGAATATTAAATCACCCTTGTCGACATTTTTTTCCTTTAATTTCACTGAAGCATCATACTGATCAACCGCTCTTCTTGGCAACTCTTTACCAGCTTTTTTTAATACATAACTTGTAAACCCACTACAATCAAATCCTGTAGGGTCATTTCCAGCCCAAACATATGGAACACCCAAGTATTTCTTAGCATAAGCCACAATTTCTTCACGCTCTTTTGAGCTAATTCCATTGCTAGGTTCAATATCATTTGGCTTTACTTCTCCTCCTGCTTCGAACGATGGGATATCATCAAAAAGTTTTGCCATGATTAAACGAATCTGGTCAAATTTTTCTTTTTCGCCCGTTCGTTTTAAATCTTCCGCCCAGGAGTTTAATTCACTTTTTAGTGCAGCCACTTCATACACATGCGCATTCATTACTCTGCCACCTTCGTCTTCTTTTCTAACTTCAGTAAACAATAGAGTTGCTTCATCTAAAGCAGCTGGCTTTCGAATTAGCCAATGTTCATTTTGAGCCAACTGGAATAAAGAAAGTGCTTTATAAAACTTTGGGAGTAGTGAGTAATCGTATTCTGGTTGATCTAAAAGTCGGTTTGCTTTTCGGTAAACTGTCTTGTAATGTTGTTGTGCATAATACATTTCCAACTTATCGAATTCGGCAATTTGCGCCCAAGACTCGGATATACAGGTAATTACAAAAATTAAAACAATTATTTTTCTCATGCCAGAATTCTTAAAACGAAATAACAAAGAAAAGCCCTACTCTTTGCACAGAGCGAACTTTTATATTCAACAAAGCGTTGTGTATTGAATTTTCATTTCGTTAACATTTATTTTGTAAACTCATGTTACTTTTTGTTACCATTGAGCGTTATTTCAAATATCTTTACTTGTATGGATTTTAATTCCTCCGAACTATGAATAAATTTCTTTCCCTAATAATTGTTGCATTTGCCTTTACAAGCTTTGCACAACCTGATCCAACAAAAATTGGTACAACCCAAAAATTTGATGAAGTCCTGACTTACGTGAATAAAATGTACGTTGATGATGTTGATGATGATGCCTTGACCGACGCTGCTATCATTGCCTTACTCGAAAAATTGGATCCACATTCAACTTATATTTCGAAGGAAGAGGTTGCGGATGCTAACCAATCGATAAATGGAAGTTTTGTGGGAATTGGAATTCGATTTCAAATCCTAAAAGACACGTTAATGGTAGTAGCAACAATTCCAGGTGGACCTTCTGAAAAACTGGGTATTTTACCGGGTGACAAAATCACAAAAATTGAAAATCAAATTATTGCAGGTGTTGGATTAAAAAATGCTGAAGTTCGCGAGCGTTTAATGGGTGAACTTGGCACGAAAGTGAAAATCGAAATTCTACGTAAAAAAGGAGTTAAACCGATGGATTTCGTGATAATTCGCGACAATATTCCAATCAATTCAGTTGATGCATATTACATGGTTAAACCAGAAATTGGTTACTTAAAACTAAACAGCTTTTCTCGTTCTACAGTGGAGGAAGTTCAAGCTGCAATTAAAAATTTGAAGAATCAAGGAATGAAACACCTCATCTTTGATTTGCAAGGAAACGGCGGTGGTTTATTATATGCTGCACAACAAATTGCCGATGAATTTTTAACGGATCAAAAATTAATCGTCTATTCTGAAGGAAGAGCCCAACCAAGAAGCGATTTAAAAGCGGGTAAAAAAGGTCTTTGGGAAGATGGACAATTAGTAGTGCTTACAGATGAGTATTCTGCCTCTGCAAGTGAAATTGTTTCTGGCGCTATTCAAGATTGGGATCGTGGATTAATTGTTGGTCGCCGTTCTTATGGCAAAGGTTTAGTTCAACGTCCAATTGATTTAACAGATGGTTCACAAATGCGTTTGACAATTGCTCGTTATTACACGCCTAGTGGACGTTGCGTTCAAAAACCTTACGATGATATTGAATCGTATAAAAAAGACCTTACAGACCGTTATTTGAATGGTGAGTTTTCTAACCAAGATTCAATTAAACTTCCTGACTCCTTAAAATATAACACCTTAATATTGAACAGAGAAGTTTATGGTGGTGGTGGAATTATGCCTGATGTATTTGTTCCAATTGACACTGCATCGATTACTGATTACTACCGTGATTTAATTCAAGAAGGTCACTTAACAAGTTTCACTTTAGAGTATGTGGACAAAAACAGAGAGAAATTGTTAGATAAATACCCAACTTTCGCTGATTTCAATGCTTCTTTCAAAACGGATAAAGCGTTAATGGATGAGTTTTTCAAACATGTTGAAAAGGAAGACAAAGAATTAAAATTCAATGAAGAGCAATATAAAATAAGTGAAGACTTATTAAAGTTGAGAATGAAGGCGGTTCTTGCTCAAGACATTTGGGGTTATAATGAATTCTACCAAATCTACAATGAGTCAAATGAAATTCTACAACGTGCGGTGCAGGTCCTAGAAAATAATGAATACGCTGAAAAATTAAAATAAGATTGGCTAAATTTGAAATAAAATTAAAAATGAAAAAGCTTTTTATTGCCGTTAGTATTATATCCGTGATGAGTTCATGTGGAAATTCTGGAAATGAAATCCAATCTCAAGATGGTGAAGTAAGTTCTTCAATTGCAGCTGGTGGTGAATCAGAAGAAGAATTAAAAGCTTCTTTGGCAGATGCACAAAAAGAAGAGGAAGAAAGTGTTGCAAGTTCAACTTCAATGAGTTTTAACAAAATGCTCCACGACTTTGGCAAAATCAAAGTAGACACTGACAACAAAGCAACCTTTGTGGTAACGAACACTGGAAAGAATCCATTGATTATTGACAAAGTTGATGTAAGTTGTGGTTGTACAACTGCTGAAAAACCTGAAAAACCAATTTTACCAGGAAAATCAGACAAAATAAGTGTTGTTTTCCACCCGAAACCAGGACAATTAAACGAACAAAAGAAAACCATTACTGTCACAGCGAACACTGAACCTAAGATTGTTGTCTTAGATATTCAGGCTTTCGTGAATGAGTAAAAGAAATAAAACATGAGATTAGAGGATTCAATTGAGTCCTCTTTTTTTATGCGTAAACTTTTAATAATTCGATTTCAAAAGTTTCAATCGTATAGTGTTTTGCCAAAGAATGACAAATTGAAACACAATTGTTGTAAACGTTGTCCTTATTAATCAACAGCTGGTTCACTCGAAGTTCGTCAGTATAAAGAGCGCCAACACCCTTTTCGATTTTCTCTAAAGTTGGTGGACGATCATTCCCAATAAAAGGGATTCCCATAGCTATATAATCAATGTCCTTATTTGCTTCTTGCCACTTGTAACTTTCGTTTTCAGGTAAAATAATACTTAGTCCAACTAAATTATATTCCTTAATAGCCTTTAACAATGCTGTTTTCAATTGTGAAGAAGTTAAATTACCCATCGGTAAAACCATCGGATTATTGACTGAAAAATCAATTGAAAATGCATCATAGGCCTTTCCAAAAAAGAGCATTTTATACTTGTGCTGCTCGATTAACGCTTTGTAAATTCGTGCACCTTTTCCTTCCGTTAACTTTCCTAAGTATAGAAAAACTGTTTCCTTATCATCTGAAAATGACTCTGATGAAAGATCTTGTAAAGGTGAAGAATAGGGAATATAGATAACTTTCCCTTCTTTGAATTTAGCTATTAGGTTGGGAGAATTTACGATGATTTGGTGACAATATTTATTCGAAAAATTCTTTTCATAATTTTCCATTGAGCGAATAATCGCCCCTTTAAACAAATTTAAAAACCCTAATTTCTTTGAAACGGCAAAAAAGTTGAGAGGCACATTGTCGTCTAAGGTTTCATAAATAACTCTCTTCCGTTTTTTATGAGCAGTTTTTGCCAATGGCAACAATTGCAGGTCATAAATATGTGCAATTTCACAATCATTCATTTGTTTTTTGAATCGATGAATTGCACGCCATTTGAAATACTTAAGCGTCATCAAATTAATTATTTCCCAAACAAAACCCTCTCTTCTTTCTTTTGAAAGAACAAGGTTGACAGAAAAACCATTATTCTCCAAAATTGTTTTTTGCATTTCAATTCGTGGATGTAGTTTTTCAACCGAGTTTGTTGTGAAAATAGTTACTCTTCTCATTTTCTCTTAGCAACTATAAACATGAAGTTTGAGTTAAAGTATTTTCTCATTGCTATAAAAAGAGCTGAAAGGCCCAAAATAATGCGCTGTTTCCAATTTGCTGCTGACTTGTATTCAGAAAGCCAGTAAAACTTAGTAGGTTCAAGTTTAATTCTACTAAACAATTCAAGCATAACATAAGGGTCAAACCCAAGTGTATGTTCTTCATTTGTTCCTGGCTTACCATAAAACAAGACCTGGATAATATACCTAATTCCAAAAACATTTGGGGTACATATAATCATTTGACCATCTTCTGTCAAAAACTGAGCATAAAATTCTAAAAAACTTCCCGGATCATTCACGTGCTCTATAACGTCACCCATCACAATAACATCGTAGCGCTCAACTTTTCCAGCCAATTCCTCTGGAAGAAATATTGAATAACCTTTTTGATTCAATTGGGCTATTGCTTCCTGATTGATATCAGCACCAACTAAAGATTTACTTACCTTTTGTAATTCGCCATGAAGCCAACCCTCACTTTCAAATGATCGGTCTTGACCAACGCAACCAACATCAAGTACATTTTTACCCTTACAAAATTCAACAATGGACGAGAATTTTTCGATTCTTTTCGCACTGCGTATTTCTGACATCCAATGATCTTTATTCATGTTCTATTCGAATGAAAAATGTTCGTTTACGTTTAATTATTAACTTAATAATTTCAGCTGCAAAGTTATAAAAACCAAAGCCAAAATAGTTACTTATCATTTTATGAGGAAAGACTATATTAACTTTCAATGGAAACTGTTCCTCAATCTTTTTCTGTAAGTAATCGATATCACTTTTTGAATGTAAATACCATGAATCTTTGCCATCACCTGAGAAATCAGTAAATGATCCAATAAGTATCATATTCCCTTTTTCCTTTGCAAGATTATTGGTGTAAAAATGCTTTAACACCTCTATAAATTGATCATTATTATCCGTATTAAACAACGAAAAACCGAAAGCCGTAATCAGTTCAAATTTACCTGTTACTTCAAAGGCATCCATCGCTTTAAAATCAACTTTATCAATTTGATGCTGACTGCTGCAAAAGTTAATTGCATTTTCGGATAAATCAATTGCCAATACACTTTCATTTGGCAAAGAAAACCCTACTGTTTTATAGCCAATTCCACAACCTAAGTCTAACAAATGAACGTTAGTTTGGAACTTTTTTGAAACTAA
>JBIIKG010000088.1:0-11046 GCA_044233275.1 Crocinitomicaceae bacterium
CATTTGACAAAAACCGTTCCTGTTTTGACCATTCAGGTTGAACATAGAGTTTACAGGTAGGAGAAACTTTTTCGGCATGTGTTTTTGCCCATTCAAAATCTGAAGGATGCGCAATAACCACTTTAAGTTCATTTGCCTTACTATAAGCTTCTTCGCATGGTGCTTTAAATTTCTTTGGTGAAAAAGTATACCAATCAACGGTGCCTTGAAGTGGATAACATCCTGAAGTTTCGATGGCGATTTCAATTGAAGCAGCTTTCAATGCGGATGTAAGTGAGCTGATGTCATACATTGCAGGTTCACCGCCGGTGATCACAACAAAACCACAATTTGATTCTATCGCTAGATTTACTATGGTGTCAATTGAAACCAAAGGATGAATTTGCGGGTCCCAACTTTCTTTCACGTCACACCAAACGCAACCAACATCGCAGCCAGCCAAACGAATAAAAAATGCTGATCTACCAGAATGAAATCCTTCACCTTGAATCGTGTAAAAATATTCCATAACAGGCAATTCTCGGGAGGAATCAAAATCCTTAACTTGCATGATGCAAAAATAAAAGAAAATAGATGGTAATACTAAAAAGTTTACGACTAATTCAGTGTTGCTTTGCGCCAATTCATTTTCAAGCGAGTATATTCATTTTGAAAAGCGATAATATTGGACTTCGCTTCACTTTTGTGGCCCTTTATGATTTCTAGATAAGTTTTCTTTATCAATTCTAAAGCTGAGGATTCTAAGAGTATCTCAGAGCTAGAAGTGTCAAAATTGTAACCATTGAATACTTGTATAATCTTATTTTTATCCTCTTGTTCCTTTACTGATAAATCTTCCTTTGCTTGCAACTCAGCTAAAATTGGTAGAAGTTTTGAGCTCACATCAATAAAATGCTTCACAATAATCACAGCATCATTAATCTCTCTGATTTTATTCGATTTTATTATGTCTCCTTTTACATACACAAAGCAATGACGATTGTTTTTAGGAAAAGGTTGGAGAGCGATTTGAATAATGTTATTAACACTCGTTGAAATCTCTATTTTTTAGTTTACTCCGCAATCTATATATTTGGGCTCTAAACAAACAAAAAAACATGAAAAGATTTTTACTATTTATAAGTGCAGTTTCAACTTCAGCTATGTTTTTTGCCCAAACGCAAATTGGAAATAGCGGTTTTGAAAACTGGGAAACAACTACTGATGAACTTCATGAACCAATCAACTGGAACAGTTTTTTGACCGCCTCTGGCACATGGTCGACATTTGCGGGTCAACAAATGGATTGGTCAACGGATGTTCGCCCTGGAAGCACAGGAACGAAAAGTGTGAAGATTTGGTCTAATAGTGTTTTAGGCACAATTGCAAACGGTAATGTGACATTGGGACAAATTAATATGGGTGCAACAGCAGCTAATGATCCAGCAAATTACAATTCTTCTATAACGAGTGGTACTAATTTTTCGGAGGCCTTGACGGTTGAACCAGATTCACTGGTTTTTTGGGCGAAATTCTTACCTGCGAATGGTGCGGGGTCTGATTCCGCTCGTGTGAGTGCCATACTTCATGATTCGTACAATTTGCGAGATCCAATTAATGCAGCGTCTGCTTCCCATGTGTTTGCAACAGCCATCCGAAACTTTAAAACGGCGAATGGTTGGATGCGTATTTCAGTTCCATTTAACTACAGTGGACCTGCTGCTACAACGCAATTTATTCTTTTGACTTATACTACCAATAAAATCCCAGGTGGCGGAAGCGATAATGACCAATTGTGGATCGATGATGTTGAATTGATTTACAATCCAGTTGTGACTAATTTACCCGTTATTGCTGTTAATGACGCTGCATCTACCTTTGAAGATCTTCCAGTTGCGATAGATGTATTAGCAAATGATACAGATCCTGAGAATGATTTAGATATAGCTGGAATAAGTATTACAACCGCACCAACGAATGGGAGTGTGGTTGTAAATACAACAACAGGTGTTATTACGTATACACCGAATGCTGGTTATTTCGGAACAGACATGTTTGAGTATGAGATTTGCGACAATGGAACACCTGTTTTTTGTGATATCGCTACTGTAAACATCAATATTTTAGAGGTAATCGTTGGTAACAACCCGATTACTGCTGTGAATGACAATGTTTCAACAAATATGAATACAGCTATAATTATCGCTGTAACAGCAAATGATGTTGATTTTGAAAATGATATCGATAATACATCCCTAACAATTGTCGCAAATGCTACAAATGGTTCAACGTCGATTAATACTGTAACAGGAGAAATAACGTATACGCCAAATGCAAGTTTCTCAGGTTTTGATTCATTTACATATTCAATTTGTGATGGTGGTTCACCTGCAACTTGTGATGAAGCAATCGTGTTTGTTAATGTGATTAATACTTCAGGTATTGAAGAAAACGAACTTGAAAACATTCAGATTTCTGTTAGCAATGGTCAACTGTTCGTGAATTCTTTAAATGAATTAGGAGGTACATACACTGTTTACTCAACGTTAGGAACAATGATTCAAAAAGGACAAGTTGTTTCCAAAACGAATTTTTCTCACCCAGCAGGAGTTTATTTTGTACATATCCAAAATGCAAAGGGTGAATTGATTAGAAAAGTTATTTCATTCTAATTACCCAACAGATTTTTTCAAAACACCTCCATTTGGGGGTGTTTTTTTAATTTTATTACAATAGATTAATGATGCTTAAATTATATACTTCTCTACTTCTTAGTTGTCTTACTTTCATTGCATTTGGGCAAGACGGGAAAATTGTTGGAAAAGTCCGTGATGATAAAGGCGAAAGTCTTATTGGAGCGACAATTATATACAAGAAAGATGTTACAATTGGCGCGGTGACTGACGAAAAAGGGAATTTCATGTTGGAAGTTCCTGCAGGTAAAGCAAATTTAATCTGTCGAGCATCGGGAATGGTTACTGATACGATTCAAATCAATGTATTGGCTGGACAGACTGTTAATCAAGATGTTATTTTAAGTGCTTACGTCCAGGAAATTGACGGAGTAGAAGTGAGGGTGGGTAAATTTGACAAGGCATTTGAAGATCAAACGGTCTCGATGGAAGTCATTAAGCCTGCTTTAATTGAAAATAAGAATACACGAAGTATCGAAACAGCATTAGACCAAACACCAGGTTTGAATATTTTGGATGGTGAACCACAAATTCGTGGGGGGAGTGGTTTTACATTTGGAGTCGGTTCGAAAGTAGCTGTAATAGTTGATGATATGCCAATGTTATCAGGTGATGCAGGACGACCTGAGTGGGGATTTATACCAGTTGAAAATATACATCAAATAGAAGTGATAAAAGGTGCTTCATCTGTTCTTTCAGGAAGTTCTGCACTTTCCGGATCTGTGCATATTCGAACGGCATACCCAAAAATAAAACCATTGACAAAGGTGAATGTATACTCAGGATTTTATTCTAATCCTTCAAACGATTATGATGCTTGGTGGGATAATTATCCAGGGATTCACGGTGTGAATTTTTTACATTCAAGAATAATAGGGAATTTAGATTTAGTTGTAGGTGGAAACTTTAATTACGATCATGGTTACATTGGACCCCCAAAGACTGATTCAGTTGTAGCAACATTGTTTCCGGATACCATTTCAAATTTTAGTGAGAATGATTTGGTTTCAAAGAGAGCCCGAATTAATTTTAATCTTCGCTATAGGTCAAAGAAAATTAAAGGCTTAAACTATGGAATGAATGGTAATTTTATGCTATCACATTCTGTTATGGCTTTTGCTTGGTTAAATGATACTTCTGGGTTATATAGTGCTTATCCTGGAGCGGTTTTTCTTCAAGATCAGTTCATTTTCAATTTAGATCCATACGTCAATTTCTTTACACAAACGGATGGTAAACATAGTTTACGTTCCCGTATTTTGCATGTAGATAACGAAATGACGGCCAATCAATCGAATCGAGCGACAACATTCTATGGAGACTATATGTTTCAAAAAACGTTTCCTCAGTTGCGTAAACTGGATTTTATAGGTGGAATTACAGGGACTTTTACCGATTCATATTCAAATATTTATGTAGGTTCAGGTACACCAAATAATCAGCTTTTGAATATTTCTGCATATACTCAATTGGAAAATAAGATTAATAAAACCTTGAATTTATCGGTAGGTGGAAGGTTGGAATATTTCCAGTTGAATGATACTGTCACAGCTATGAAGCCTATTTTCAGAGCTGGAACGAGTATTAAAATATATCAAGAGACATATTTACGTGCGTCTTACGGTCAAGGATACCGTTTTCCAACAATCACGGAGCGTTTTATTAAAACAGGAGTAGGAAATATGGGCGTTTTTCCGAATCCAAATTTAAAGCCGGAAAGTAGCTGGAATGCTGAAGTTGGTATTAAACAAGGATTGAAATTTGGTAAAATATACGGATATTTAGATTTAGCAGGTTTTTGGCAAGAATATCAAAACACAATTGAATATATGTTTGGGATTTGGAATCCACTTACAACGCCTCAAGCACTTGGTTCAAGCGCTGGTTTCAAATTCTTAAACACTGGGAATTCAAGAGTTTTGGGTTTAGATTTATCTTTTTCTGGGATGGCTAAATTGAGTAAGAAATCAGAGCTGACATTTATGGCGGGCTATAATTATATTGTTCCCAAAACCTTGACACCTGATTATGTCTATGCAATTGATTCTTTGGAGCGTGTTTTTAGCTATAATACAACATCATTAGATTCTACAAAAGGAATTTTGAAGTACCGTTTTCTTCATAATATAAAGGCAGACATGGAGTTACTGATCAATAAGAAAGTCGGAATTGGAGCGAGTGCGAAATACTTCAGTAAGATCGTTAATATGGATGCGATTATAAAAGATTTTGAGGATTTAACGACTGATATTGCTGTTCTTCAAGATTTGAGATATATGGATTATTTTGATTCGCACCGTTTTGGTAACTGGATTTTTGATGCACGTATTTCGTATCAAATGAGCGAACAACATAAATTAGCAATTATCGGTGCGAATATTTTTAATCGCAGTTATTCGTTGCGACCATTAAAAATTGAAGCACCGCGAACAATTATGGTTCAATATACATGGAAACTAGAAGGAAAAGAGAAGAAATGAATTATGAATGATGAATAATGGTTCCTGAGCTTGCCGAAGGATGAATGATGAATAATGGTTCCTGAGCTTGCCGAAGGATGAATTATGAAATCCGAAGGTTTTAATGACCGTAGGGAATTAATTATGATACCCAATGGTTTGCGACACCACAGGTGTCCTCCGTGTCCTATATCTCGAACATGCATGTCCTCCTTTTTTCTGTGCCTTTGTGTTGAAAAAATGAATTATAAATTTTGAAATCCGAAGGATTCAATGACCGGAGGGAATTAATTAGGAATTCTTCTTCGCTCTGTGTGTTTATTTGTGTTAAAACCATAAGCTTTCTGTCATATTTCTCATTATTACTTGTTTCTAGTGAATTTTCTGCACAAAAAAAAGTATCTTCGCAAAGATTTATGGTGCCACCTTGGTGGACTAAAAAGGAATCTGGTGAAAATCCAGAACTGTATCTGCAGCTGTAACTACTGTAAAATCTCTTTCAATAGGTCACTGTTTGCTCCGGCGAATGGGAAGACGAAAGTGAGTTGGTAGGAGTCAGAATACTTGCCTTAAATCGTTTTTAATGAAGACTTCAGATCAAAGTCCGACTTAATGTTCGCTTTTCTATACAGCGAGTGTTATTTCTTTTTTACTGAATTCTTCACGCTTAATGTTTCATTTTAAAACTTAAAAACGATGAAGAAGATTTATTTTTTAGTTGCTGCAATTTCTTTCAGCAGTTTAGTCAGCGCGCAAATGGTAGCTGATTTTGAAAATTTCACTTTAACTCCCGAATCTTACAATAATGGATCTGCTGGAAATGGCAGTTTCATAGATGAAAGTCTTGAGTTTTATAATTTTTACGATGCAGGTTGGATGTCTTGGAATGGTTTTTCTATTTCGAATATCACGGATAACACCACTGCAGGTTGGGGGAATCAATACAGTGCTTTCACAGGTTCAGGAATGAACTCCAATAATTACTCAATTTTCTATCCGGATGGTACAATTAATTTCCTAAGCAATGTTGAGTTTGGGACCATTGATTCTTTATTTATTACAAATACTACCTACGCTGCAATATCAATGCGTGATGGAGATGCTTTTGCGAAACAATTTGGTTCTTCCCTCAATGCAATTGGACTTGATGACGGAACAAATGGTGAGGATTTTTTTAAGGTTTGGATTATAGCTGAGGGAGGTAATGGTTCAGATAAAGATTCAATCGAATTTTTCTTGGCTGATTATCGATTTTCAGATAACTCACAGGATTATATCGTAGATCAATGGACCAAAATTGATTTAACGGGCATTTTATTCCCTATCTATTCGATTCGGTTCCGTTTCGAATCAAGTGATAATGGTGATTTCGGAATGAATACACCTTCGTATTTAGCTGTTGACAATGTTTCTTATCAGCCATATTTGGCTGTATCAGAAAAAGAAAATGTCTTTGATGTCTATCCAAATCCTGTTAAAGATCTGCTAAATGTAAAAGGAAGCGAAGGAGAAATTCGCGTTTTCAATTTGAAAGGTGAATTGTTAACTGTTTCTGAACATTTACTGGAGTCTCAAATTGATTTTAACGGTTTCGATTCTGGTGTGTATTTCATTGAATTGCGCCACGAAAATGGAGTTTCAGTTCAAAAAATCATCAAATAATTATTGCTGATTCGTAAGAGATGAAACGTATCATAACCTGGATCTATCTTTTGTTTTGTGGTTTGTCCTTCGGACAAGTCATCGACCAAGAATTGCCTGAGGTTAAGGTTACTAATAATTCAACTACTGTAATCAAAGTAATAAGACTTGAGGACCGTATTTCGATTCTTAAAAGAGCTGCAATATTGGAGCTTCAAGCCGAAGATGTTGGACAATTACTCCAAAAAATGGAAGGCGTTCAAGTGAAGTCTTACGGTGGTTTAGGCGGCATGAAAACAATTTCTGTTCGAGGAATCGGCGGCCAACACACGCAATTAATCATTGATGGATTTGCGGTTAGTCAAGATCAATCTGGACAAATTAATTTGGGACAAATCCAAACCGAAAATGTAGAATCTGTCTCTATTTTGAGCGGTAAATCAAGTTTTTATTTGTCTCCGGCATCGAGTTTTGCTGCAGGAAATGTTCTATCTATTTCAACATTTGAGAATACTTTTTCGAATGTGAAAAATGAAGTGCGTTTAACTCAAAAAATAGGCTCTTTTGGTCAAACTGATTCATACTTAGGTTATAAACAAAGCACGGATAAGTGGTTTTTCGCTGCATCTGGTAAATACCGAATGGCGAATGGTGAATATCCTTTTTCAATAAGGAATGGGTCAAGTTTGTATGAAGGAGTTCGCTTAAATAATCAATATGAAGATGCGAACGGAGTGTTTTCTGTTTCGAGAAACTTCAATAATAGGAGTAAAGCCTTCATTTCTTATCGTTCATGGTTTAGTAACCAAGAATTGCCAGGTGCTGTGATTCTGTACAACGATAATTCAGTGCAAACTTTGAGTCAATTGAGTCATCGAATTCAAACTTCATATAGTTTTCAATTTAAACAATTGAAATTACACACCTTTGCAGTGGCGACAATTTCCAACATGGAATACGCTGATTTAAGCTTTTTAAATGCCACAGGCGGAATGTTCTCAAAATATATTAATAAGTCAGTAAACACTGGCGTAAATGCTTTTTATTCAACTGGTAATGGCTGGCAATACAGCGGAGGTTCAGAGCAGCAAATGAGTTTGTTAGAATCGACAATGATGTCCGTAAATTCACCTATTCGTCAGCATAATTTTTCGTTTGTTTCTGTGAAACATTTAGGCAGGATATTTCGAGCAACAGCGCAATTGAGTTCGCAATATATTCTAGATCATTCGGCAGTGAGCAAATCAGATGAATTTCACATAAATCCCTTTCTTCAATTGGAAACAAAAGAATATGGTAAACGAGAGAACTTAGAATTTTACACCTTCTACCGTAATTCTTTCCGAATGCCTAGTTTCAATGAGTTGTACTATAACAACATTGGAAATTTAGATTTATTACCAGAAAAGGCGAATCAGTTTGCAATTGGGGCACAGCATAAACGTATCAATGGAATACTAAATGTTCGATCAAAATTGAATCTTTACTACAATCTAGTGGCCAATAAAATCGTTGCTGTACCGACTAAAAATTTATTCATTTGGTCCATGCAAAATGTTGGAAAAGTACAAGTGTTGGGATTTGATTTTTCTACTGATATCTACTTGAAATTCAGTGACAAATCCTTCATTAACTCAATTATTAATTACACCTACCAATCGGTGATAGATTTAACGGACAAAACAAGTCCTACTTACCGTCACCAAGTAGCTTATTTGCCTGTTCATTCGGGTAATTGGGATATATCTTATCATTATAAAAAGCATGGAATACGTTCAAGTATCTATGCCAACTCCTTGAGGTATTCATTGAATGAAAATACATTTGGAAATAAAGTCGATGGATTTATTTTAGCCGATTTATCTGTCTTTACATCGTTTCTTTTTAAAAATCATGAGCTCCGTTTACAGTTTTCGTGCAAGAACATTTTAAATACTTCTTATGCATACGTTCGTTACTACGTAATGCCCGGTAGAAATTACTTACTTAGCTTGAATTATGCGTTACGTTATTAGTTTGCTCGTGCTCTTACTGGTCGTCTCTTGTAATAAAGAACCGATTGAAACTGACCTTCCTGAGAGTCTTTCAAATGGGTTTTTAGTATTGAATGAGGGACTTTTTCAACAAAACAATTCTTCGATTTCGTGGGTTGATAATCAAAGTTCTGTTGTTAATGTTGACTTCTTTTTATCGAAAAACAAACGTTTATTGGGTGATACAGGCAATGACATGCAGGTATACGGCGGAAAAATATACGTTGTCGTTAATGGTTCAAGTTCGGTTGAAATATTAAAAAAATCAACAGGAAAGAGCTTAAAACAAATTAACATGTTTGTCGGTAACACTGCAAAATCACCGAGGTCTATTACTTTTCATGGAAACAAGGCGTTTATAAGTTGTTATGACGGTTTCGTAGATGTTTTGGATACAACTTCGTTGAGTATTGTTCAGCGTATTCAAGTTGGTTCAAACCCCGAAGGATTAGCTGTAAGTAATGGAAAATTGTTTGTGGCGAATTCAGGTGGTTTGAACTTCCCAAATGTTGATTCAACCTTATCGGTGATAGATTTATCAACATTTCAGGAAATTCAAAAAATCACAGTAGGTAAGAATCCAGGAAGTGTAATTGTCGATCAAGAAGGCGATGTCTATGTTATAGTACGCGGAAATTATGGATCGAATCCTTCACGAATGGTTCGTTTAAATGCTATTAACCTTACCGTTGAAGAACAATTTCCGTTTGATGCATTGGGTTTTTCACACATGAATGATAATTTCCTAATTACGTTTTATAATTATTCAACACAATCTTCGGCTGTTCGATTGTTTGACCCCTTAAATGAAACCCTCTTGAATTCTAATTTTGTTAATACAGGTGATATTCAAACTCTTTATGGAGTGAGTTATAATCCCTACAACGACAAGATATATTGTTTAGATGCAATGAACTTTACTAATAGGGGTTATGTGCGCAGGTATTCATCACAAGGAATTTACGAAACGAGTTATCATGTTGGATTAAATCCAAGTAAAATTCTCTTTTATGAATAAAATGAGTTTCATTTTCCTGATACTACTTCAGTTTAAATTAGCTGCTCAAAGTTTTGCTCCAGCTGCTGGATTGCCGGGAAGTACTGCAATTCATAAAGATTCATCCGTTTTTGTGATGTGGGCTGATAGAGTAGAAGTGATACGTGGATTTAGAGATGTTTCCGAAGAATTCCAAGGATATGCTTCTTTTGGAGTCCCTGAAAATGCACTAGGAATTGCAGAAGGTGACGGTACTACGATTGTTTCTTTGGGTGATAGTGGTATTGCAACCTTGACTTTTCCTGGCGTAATTATTAATGGTCCCGGTCCCGATTTTGCCATCTTTGAAAATGGTTTTACCGATAACTATATGGAATTGGGACATGTTGAAGTGAGTTCTAATGGAGTTAATTTCCATCGTTTTCCATCGGTAAGTGAAACACCAATTGATGTTCAAATAACGAACTTTACATTTAGTGATTGTCGCTATGTGCACAATTTAGCTGGAAAATACCGTCAAGGCTTTGGGACTCCTTTCGATTTGGAGGATCTTACGCATATTGTAAACTTAGATATCAATCATATCACACATGTTCGGATAATTGATGTGGTTGGAAGTATTAATCCACTGTATGCAACCTACGATGGTTTAGGCAATATTATCAATGATCCTTTTTCAACTCCGTGGGAGTCGAGCGGCTTCGATTTAGATGCTGTTGGAGTGATACATTCACAGCCTTTGGAGTTGGGTGAGAATTCGCTTGAATTTACACTTTATCCAAACCCTAGTAATGATTTCATTCACTTTTCGAGTGATTTTTCAGGTGAATTGACGATTTTAGATTTAAGTGGGAGAGTGCTCTTTAGCTCAATATTTACTGGAGATTTGTTGCTGGATTTAACATCCTATGAATCACAGGTTTTGTTGTTTAAAATACAAAACAATGGTAGGACATTTGTAAAAAGAGTGATTAAAAATTAATTGAATGGCAGATTTCTTATCCTCAGAATTTTGGAACAATCGTTATCATGAAGGTCAAATTGGTTGGGATTTAGGCACTATTTCGCCACCAATTCATGCATATGTTGAGCAATTGACTGATATCAATTTACGCATTCTAATTCCTGGCTGTGGAAATGCTTGGGAAGCTGAGTACCTTTTTCGCAAAGGATTCAAAAATGTACATATTTTGGATTTTGCTCAAGCACCATTAGATAATTTCAAAATTAGAAATCCAAATTTC
>JBIIKG010000006.1:0-35447 GCA_044233275.1 Crocinitomicaceae bacterium
TTGGCTAGTAAGCGAATTGCTCAACGCTGGGGTTGGGTATACCGTGATGGTAAGTAACTCCGGTAAACCCAAACATGAATTAGCAGTCGGTGTAACCGTGATTGTAGACGTAACGGTATTAATTCCCAAATTCTGAGCCGTGAAAGAAGCTATGGAACCACTGCCACTCGACGATAGTCCTATCGATGGTAAACTGTTCGTCCAATTGTAAACCGTTCCGGAAACACTTCCGCTAATAGAAATGCCTGCAGAATTAATCCCGTTACACAATAACTGATCTCCAATTGGGTCAACTGAAGGTGTTGGATTTACTGTGATAGTAAAGATCATATCAATACCAGGACATGTTAATCCCTGACTATCAAATTCAGGTGATACAACTATTTGAGATGAAACAGGAGAATTTGTTGAATTCTGAGCTTGAAAATTTAAATTACCTGAACCGTTTGACTGCAGCCCTATGGTTCCATTTGAATTGGTCCAGTTAAACTCAGTTGCAACACCTTGAAAAGAAATATTTACAGATTGATTATTACAAACTTGAACATCTGGTACTTGAACTACAGATGGTCCTGGATTGACTGTAACAGAAAGTGTGAATGTTTCACCTAAACATAATGAAGAGGATCCTGACAACGGGGTAATATTGTAAAGAACTGTTTGTGGTACAGCGCTGAGATTCACTAAGCTTTGTTCGACTGAAGGCAAGGCATTCGTAGAATTGGATTCTCCGGTTATATTTTGATTATCAACAAATTGCCAAGTATAGGTGGTTCCGGGTGGTATGATATTACCACTTGAATTAGCGGGGCTGTAAGTAAATGTTTCTCCCGAGCATATTATTAGACTCTCATCACCAATAAAAGGAATTGGGTGGACAAAAAGATTGATTACATCTGTTACGGCCGGACAAGGATTCATACCTTGACTTGTAAAAACGAGAGATGCACCTCCGGAAAAAGAGGGGTCAGGTGTCCATATAGCGTTAGGAGCATTGGACGAGGGAGTGAAAGTTCCACTTGACAAGCTTGACCATGTTCCACCCGTGGCCGATCCTCCAAAAATTCCGTTCAATTGAATGGAACCATTTTGACAAAGGGAATTATCCGCACCAGCATTGACCTGAGCAATAGGTATAAATGTTAAGGTCGCCTGATCAGAGGCCGCTTGACATGGCCCATTCGGATCATTCGTTTCAATGCTCAATGTGATTGTTCCTGAAAAACCTAATGGTGGAGTATATGTGGAAAGAGGGTCGTTTACATCAGAAAAAGTACCTAATCCATTCGAATTCCAAGTGATTGATGATGCAGCACCTCCAAAAACAGCATTTAATTGAACTGCTTGATTGGTACAAAAGTTTGCGTAGGTTCCTGCGTTCACCGTGGCATCAGGATCAATCGTCACAGTATGAATTGCGCTGGCTGAAGGACAGGGTCCAACAGGATCAAGAGAGGTAAGCGTAAAAATTATCGTTCCAATATAACCAAGAGGCAAAGTATATTGTGGATTTAGAGAATTCGCAGATGGGATAAATGTACCCCCAGATACTGAAGCCGTCCAAGTACCTGCTGTAACTGCCCCGGTGACCGACCCTTGCAGCTGAATTGTCGAATTCAGACATGAACCTTGAGGACCTAATGCTTCTACAAAAACTTCAGGGAATACAGTGATCGTTTGATTGACGTTGAAGTCTCCGCATTCATTGCTGAGCAAAACTGAATATGGATAGGTTCCCGCTTGATCAAAACTAACTAAAGGAGAAGCAACGTTGGATGAACCAATCGAAGCCGGTGGTGTTGCGCCAAAATCCCAAGAATAATCGGGAACTAACTCTGAATAACAGGAATTTAGATTTCCAACCGTTACAACAACCTCATCGTCAACACATACTTGAATTGGTTGAAGAGTACCAAATGGAATGTCTTTGATTGTTATGAATTTAATCATTGTATCAGGATCGCACAAAGATCCTGCTAGACTGCCTGATAAACCAACAATTAATCTTATTTCATATTCTCCAGGTGAATTAAATAAAATCTCAGGCTGAAAATCATTTGAATTCGATCCATTTATAAACTGGTAACCCGGGTTATTTCCGAAAGGACAATTTTCAGGATTGGTTCTTGTAATTGACCAGTTGTAAAAATTCTGCAGATTACATCCAGGCAAAGATGAATTATTAATTGGAATTAATTCAAACGGACTACATTGAGGCTGCGTTGGAATCTCAAAATCAGCAATGACCTCAGGTACCACACAAATAATTCTTGAAATTGAATCTACTCCACAATCGTTGCCAATAAACAGGGTTAACTCATACTCGCCTTCAACTGGGAAGGAGATTTCCAATTCATCCGTACCGTTAGTCCAGCCATACCAGTTATAATTTTGTTGTGTTGCATCCAGTATGTAGTTACCTCCATTTCCATACGTTCCGCTTACTAAAACTCCTGAAGCAGGAGATAATTCCCAAAAAATTCCATATAAGGAATCGCAATATCCCTGAATAACATTTGCTCCAGGCATAGAAATATCTGTTGCCGTTACAGTTTGACCAACACAAACTATTTGATTATCTAATTCAAAATTAGCAACTACACTTTCCGAGACCTGAATAGGTCCAATTGCGGCGAAAGTCCCATTTACATTACATCCATTTGTTGCCGTTACCTGAATTGAATAGGAATCTTGATAAGGGTTACTATTAATTACTGTTGTAGTACCGCATGAATTTACGTTAAAATTGTGAAAGTAAGAATAAGGTAAGCTAGCTAGACCTTCTAAGATGATAGGTGCGGAACCATCATTCACTTGAATCGTGTAAGTTGTCGCTGGTGGCTCAAATGGTGCTGATATAATAATCTCATAATCATTTGGTTTACAAAATGAAAGCCCAGACCCTGAAATTGTTAAAGCAGGTGGGGTTGATCCGTTATATACAGCATAATTTCTTACCTCAATACATCCATTTGGAAAAGTAACTGTATAAGTTAGATCGAATTCTCCAGGAGGGTAATTATGAATTGCTGGAAAACTATTTCCTGGATTCGTCCCATCTCCCCAGTCTAAGGAGAAAATGGTTCCTAAAGGATACGAACTAATATTCGGGTCGTTAAAATTAAAATTCCAATTTTGAATGTTATTATTGCATCTTCTGAAAACAGTAATTCCACCAAAACTTGATGTAGTTATCTGAGGGCCAGAAGCGACCAAGTTCGTGTTATATGATTGATCTACAATAATTTGCACAATTTCCTGTTGACCATTTATTTCTAAAATGGCAGCATAAGTCCCGACACTATTATAAGCTACGTCATGCGGCCCAGCTCCGACGGCAGTTGCTGGATTACCTCCATTAAATGTCCAATTTAAATTCGCTCCTTGAGGAATATTTGACGATGCATCAATAAATGAAATAACTGATCCTTCACAAATGAGTATAGTGCCGTTTGAACTTGAAGGACTGCTATTAAAACCAACAGACAATTGCCCCAGGCAAAGTATAGGACTGCAAAACATTAAAACTTTAAATATTAAAATCCGCACCATCTAATCTTCAATTTGACAAAAAATCACAAGTTTCACTTTTCAAGAAAAGCGATCTTATTTGTACAAGTGGTATTTTAAAAATCAAGCAAATATAGGGAAAAAAAGAAATTTTTAAATAAAGAAAGTTTAACCATTGTAAAAAGGATTTACTTTTCTTGTTCAAAATTTAACTTATCTTGAAATTATTCAAAAAATCAAACGGCTTCATTGGGTATTTTGTCTAAATTTGCTCCTCCATAATTGTGTACAAAACCATGGATAAAGTATCATATGTCGGGAATGCAGATGTGAACGCGATTGATCACCTCTACAAAATGTATCAACAAGACCCTGAAAGCGTTGATATTGGTTGGAAAAAATTCTTTGAAGGATTTGATTTCGCCAGAACAAACTACGAAGATGGAGGCGAAATACCTGAGAATTTCCAAAAGGAATTCAAGGTGATCAACCTAATCAATGGCTATCGGTCACGTGGTCACCTTTTTACTAAAACGAACCCAGTTCGTGAAAGACGTAAATATTCACCTACCTTATCAATTGAAAATTTCGGACTTGAGGAGAGCGACTTGAACACAGTTTTTCAAGCTGGTGAACAAGTGGGAATTGGTGCTGCAACATTACGCGATATCATTCATCATTTAGAATTAACATATTGCCAATCAATCGGGATTGAGTTCGCGTACATGCGTGACCCAGAGCGTATTGACTGGTTCATCAATAAAATTGAAATTGCCAACCGTCCTAAATTCGACAAAGAACGCAAGATCAATATCTTCAAGAAATTAAATCAAGCAACCAATTTCGAAGCTTTTCTTGGAAAGAAATTCGTTGGACAAAAACGTTTCTCCATCGAAGGTGGTGAAGCACTTATTCCTGCTTTAGACACATTGGTTCACAAAGGATCTGATTTAGGAGTGGAATATTTTGTAATGGGAATGGCACACAGAGGTCGTTTGAATACACTTACAAATATTTTTGCGAAACGTCCACGTGATATTTTCTCAGAATTTGAAGGAAAGGAATTTGATTCAGTTGAATATTTTGATGGTGATGTAAAGTATCACCAAGGATTTACCTCTCATGTTACTTTAGCGAATGGAAAGAAAATTGGTGTAACATTGGCTCCAAATCCATCTCACTTAGAGGCTGTAAATACAGTAGTTGAAGGAATTGCACGTGCAAAAGTAGATCACGTTTTGCATGATGAGGATAAAATTTGTCCAGTATTAATTCATGGTGATGCTGCCGTTGCTGGTCAAGGAATTGTATACGAAACAATTCAAATGGCGCATCTGGATGGTTACCGCGCAGGTGGAACGATTCATATCGTCGTGAACAATCAAGTTGGATTTACAACGAATTACTTGGATGGTCGTTCATCGACTTATTGTACAGATGTTGCTAAAACAACATTGTGTCCGGTTTTCCACGTAAATGGAGATGATATCGAGGCAGTAGTTACAACCATAGAAATTGCGATGGAATACCGTCAGCAATTCAACCGTGATATTTTTATCGATTTATTGTGCTACCGTAAATATGGTCACAACGAAGGTGATGAGCCAAAATTCACGCAACCAAGCCTGTACAATTTAATTGCAAAGCATCCGAATCCGAAAGATATTTATTTTGATCAATTAGCTGCAGAAGGTGTTTTAACAAAAGAAGACGCTAAGGTAATTGAGGATGAATACAACAATCATTTGGAGACAGAATTCGATCTTTCTCGTCAAGCTGAAAAGGCATTGGTCTACGATTTCTTAAGTTTAACTTGGGAAGGTTTCCGACATGGAAAAGCAAGTGATTTCATTTCTTCACCTGAGACAGGCGTTGCAAAAAAGAAATTACTTGAACTAGGCGTTAAATTAGCGACCTTACCTGAAGGAAAAAAATACTTCCGTAAGATTTCGAAGATTTTCGAAGATCGTATGAATGCGATTAAAGAAGATAAATTGGATTGGGGTTCTGCTGAAATGTTAGCTTATGCAACACTTTTAGATGAAGGTCACCCTGTTCGTATTTCTGGTCAAGATGTTGAAAG
This sequence comes from Crocinitomicaceae bacterium, assembly GCA_044233275.1. Taxonomy (GTDB): domain Bacteria; phylum Bacteroidota; class Bacteroidia; order Flavobacteriales_D; family Crocinitomicaceae; genus M0103. The sequence goes on from JBIIKG010000006.1 coordinate 5,594, forward strand.
AGGAACCTTCTCTCACCGTCACGCAGTTGTTAAAACAGAAGATACCGAGGAAGAAATCGAAACATTGAATTTACTTTCTGATAAACAAGGAAAGTTCACTGTTTACAATTCACTCTTATCAGAATATGGTGTATTAGGATTTGAATACGGTTATTCATTGGCTACTCCACGAGGATTAACTATTTGGGAAGCACAGTTTGGGGATTTCTTCAATGGAGCTCAAATTATGATTGACCAATTTATTACTGCAGGTGAAGATAAATGGGCTACTCAAAGTGGCTTGGTTATGTTATTGCCCCATGGTTATGAAGGTCAAGGTGCTGAGCATTCATCAGGACGTATGGAGCGCTTCTTACAACAATGTGCTGACACCAACATCCAAGTGGTGAATACATCTACTCCAGCAAATCATTTTCACTTATTGCGTCGACAATTAAAGCGCGATTTCAGAAAACCATTGGTTGTTTTCTCTCCAAAAGCGTTATTGCGTCACCCAGCTGCGGTTTCTTCATTAGATGAAATGGCAAAAGGATCTTTCCAAGAGGTGATTGATGATTCTGCTGCAAAAGTTGCAAACATTGACACGGTTGTTTTCTGCTCAGGTAAGTTTTACTATGAAATGAAGGAAAAGGCTACCGAAATGGGTGTTGACAATATGGCATTTGTGCGAGTAGAGCAATTATATCCTTTGCCGAAAACACAAATTGACGCAATATTAGCAAAATACACAAAAGCAACAAAAATTGTGTGGGCACAAGAAGAACCAGCTAACATGGGAGCTTGGTCGCATATCGCAATGTCAATGCGCGAAATTCCATTCATTGGAATTTGTAGAAATGCAACAGCTGCTGCTGCGGAAGGATCGAAAAAACTGCATGAAAAACGATTGAAACAATTGTTTGCAGATGTATTTCAGTTTGCAAAAGTGAAAGTAAAATAAGAAGCAATTAGAATTTTAAAATAGACGATTATGTCAGTATTAGAAATGAAAGTGCCAAGTCCAGGGGAATCAATTTCAGAAGTTGAAATTGCTCAATGGTTGGTTGCTGATGGCGATTACGTAGAAAAAGACCAAGCGATAGCAGAGGTTGATTCTGATAAAGCAACATTAGAGCTTCCAGCTGAAGACAGCGGTATTATTACCCTGAAAGCTGCTGAAGGTGAAGTGGTGAAAGTTGGACAAGTTGTTTGTTTAATTGATACATCTGCTGCTAGACCGGCTTCTAGCCCTTCGACCCCTTCGACCCCTTCGACAAGCTCAGGGGCCAAGGAAGAGGTGAAGGCTGCGCCGATTGCTGAGAAAGTTGCTGTTCCTAGTCCAGATCCAGTGAAAAAAGAAGCTTCATACGCTGCTGGTACGCCTTCTATTTCTGCCGCAAAAATTATGGCTGAAAATGGCATTTCTGCCAGCAAAGTGAATGGAACTGGCAAGGATGGTCGTATTACAAAGCACGATGTCATTAGTGCAATGTCAGGTGGATTCTCAACAGAAGATGCTCAAGGTTGGGGTGGAACACGCGAGCAATCACGTGAAAAAATGTCAATGTTGCGTCGCAAAGTTGCTGAGCGTTTGGTTGCTGTTAAAAATGAAACGGCAATGCTTACCACTTTCAACGAAGTTGATATGAAGCCAATCATGGACTTGCGTGCAAAATACAAAGATGCATTTGCAAAGCACCATGAAGTAAATTTAGGATTCATGTCTTTCTTTACCAAAGCGGTAACTGAAGCATTAAATCTTTTCCCAGCTGTTAACGGACAAATTGATGGTAATGAAATGATATTCCACAATTATGCAGATATCGGTATTGCTGTTTCTTCTCCAAAAGGATTAATGGTACCGGTTGTTCGCAACGCAGAGCAGATGTCATTGGCTGAAATCGAACGCGAGATCAAGCGTTTGGCAATAAAGGCAAGAGACGGGAAAATTACTCCTGACGATATGGCTAACGGAACATTCACGATTACAAATGGTGGTGTTTTTGGTTCTATGTTGTCAACACCAATTATCAATCCTCCACAATCTGCTATCTTAGGAATGCACAATATTGTTGAACGTCCAGTTGCTATCAATGGCCAAGTGGAAATCCGTCCAATTATGTATGTAGCACTTTCTTACGATCACAGAATCATTGATGGAAAGGAATCAGTTGGATTCTTGGTGAAAGTAAAAGAAATGTTAGAAAACCCAGAAAGAATGTTGTTTGGAGCGAAAGATCCACACGCAGTGTTATTGGGATTGTGATCATAACCTAATTTAGAAAAAAGCTCACGTCTGTGGGCTTTTTTTATGTTATACAAAATGGTAAATCGGCTTATAAATTCGTATTTCAACTCTTTTAAGGGACTCCCTGTTGAAGTGTGGTGGCTGTCATTGATTACGTTAATCAATAGAGCAGGAACGATGGTCATTCCATTTCTATCCTTATACCTGACTAAAGATAAGCACTTTTCACTTGAATATGTTGGTTGGATAATGTCTGCTTTTGGATTAGGTTCAGTTTGTGGAGCATATATTGGAGGTTGGTTTACAGACAAAATTGGACCTTACAAAACGATGGTTATTTCATTAGGATCATCAGGAATATTTTACATTTTAACTCAATTTGCCAACTCTTTTTGGTCAATAGCTAGTATGATCTTTATTGTTGTTTTGCTCGCTGATATTTTTCGACCAGCCTCATTTAGTGCATTAAAATCGTATACCAATGAAATAAATCAAACAAGAAGTACTTCATTAATACGTCTTGCTATTAATTTAGGTTTTTCAGTTGGTCCTGCAATTGGTGGATACCTTATATACACTGGAGGCTATGGCAGATTGTTTTGGGTAGACGGCGGCACCAGCTTGCTAGCCATGATTCTCTTGTTTTATGTATTGCATCCAAAACGCAGTATTCAAATAAAAAAGGATGTATTCGATTCTCACCCACAGTCAGCTTATAAAGATTCATATTATTTAGCTTTCATAGTTGGTCTTGTGCTTTTTGCATTTGTATTTCTTCAGTATTTCTCAACCATTCCTTATTACTACAGCGAGTCGTATAGCATGACGGAAAAACAGATCGGAATTCTACTTGGTTTCAACGGTCTTTTAATTTTCATTGTTGAAATGCCTCTCATTCATTATCTGGAGAAAAAGAATTCTAATACACTTCACTATGTCTTTATTGGAGCAGTATTTTTGTTATTCAGTTTTCTTATCTATCAAATTGGACATCATTCAAGTTTGTTATGGATCGGTATGGTTTTCATGTCAATTGCTGAAATGATTGCTTTTCCATTTGCTAATTCGTTCGCTTTAAATAGAAGTAAAAGAGGATATACTGGACAATATATGGCTCTTTTTTCAATCGCTTTTTCAATCGCGCATGTATTTGGACATAATATTGGCTTTCAATTAATCAATAAATTCAGTTTTGAAACTGCATGGTGGTGGATAATTTTAGTATGTTCAATCATGACATTTTTGTTTTTTATTTTAAAATCGAAGGCAAAAGATTAGGCTGTATTTTTAAAGAAGATATCTTTATGATTCATTTCACAAACTAAATTCTCATGGCTAAACTATTTTTACGAGACACAGCATGCTCGACTAACGGAGACTTACCTAAAATTGGTGATAAAGCACCTAATTTTAACTTAATAAAAACTGATTTGAGTTCAACTCATTTGGCTGATTTTGCTGGTTCTAATCTCATCTTAAATATATTTCCGAGTATTGATACGGCAACATGTGCAGCATCTGTTAGACACTTTAATAAGCTTGCCGCTGAAATTGAAAACACAAAAGTATTGTGTGTTTCACGCGATTTACCATTTGCACAAAAGCGTTTTTGTGGTGCTGAGGGTATCGAAAATGTGGATACAGCATCTGACTTCGCAACGGGCGATTTCGGTAAAAATTATGGACTTGAAATGATCGATGGGCCATTAGCTGCACTGCACGCTCGCGCTATTGTTGTAATTGATTCGACTGGTATTGTTAAATACACAGAGCTCGTTCCAAATATCGTTGATGAGCCAAATTATGATGCTGCTATTGCAGCAGTATGATTTTTAATTGTTAGAAGGAATTCGTAAATTCAAGTAACACTTTTTACTGAATTTATGAACTTACCACATTATTCCCCTCCGATGGAGGGGTGTCAGCCAATGGCTGACGGGTTGGGCACAATGTGCAAACAACGTGATGCCATTGTGTCCACCTCTAAAAAACGGAATCGAACCAAAGATTCGCCCTACACAAGCAGTTTATTCATTAATGACACTCAATTGCTCGTTCAAGCAATCCAAGTTCTTCCTGTCAATAAGGTTCTTAGCAATCGCGCAAAAGCACTACGAAAAGCTAGAAATCTTCCAGAAGTACTTTTCTGGATGCAAGTGACCAAAGGCCAATTTCACCAAATCGATTTTGATCGCCAAAAAGTAATTGGGAATTACATTGTTGATTTTTATGTCAAACGCTTGGGTTTAATTATAGAAATTGACGGTGCAAGTCACATAGGGAAAGAAGAATATGATGCAAAAAGAGAAAATTATTTACGATCTCTTGGACTTAATGTGCATCGTATCTCTACCTATTCCATTAAATATGAAATGGGGTTTGTTTTGAAGAGATTGGAAGATTTTATGATTGATAACTATGGGACGGGAAATGGAAGGAAGGTGGATGAGGGATGAGAGTCAGAGATTGATTTCAGTCTGAAATCAATCTGATTGAGCATTAAAACAGAATTAAAACAGAATTAAAAAAAGCTAGCTTTTTTTAATTGCCTCCCCGTCATCCTTCGGCTGACACCCCTCCGATGGAGGGGAATGATGTGGGGGAAATATATTAAATAAAAAAGCCACATCTTTCGATGTGGCTTTTTTAAATTTATTAAAATTCAAATGTTTCCATGAACTTCGTTGTAAAGTTTCCTGCGCGGAAATCTTTGTCATCCATTAATTTTTGATGAAAAGGAATAGTTGTTTTTACACCTTCAATGATGTATTCATCTAATGCTCTTTTCATTTTTAAAATCGCTTCTTCTCTCGTTTGAGCTACTACAATTAGTTTTCCAATCATAGAGTCATAATTCGAAGGAATTGTGTAACCAGCGTAAGCATGCGTATCAATACGAACACCGTGTCCACCTGGAGAATGATAAGAAGTAATTTTACCTGGTGAAGGACGGAAATCGTTGAAAGGATCTTCCGCGTTGATACGACATTGAATCGCATGCAAATGCGGATAATAGTTCTTTCCAGAAATTTTATCTCCAGCAGCTAATTTAATTTGTTCTTTAATCAAATCGTAATCGATTACTTCTTCTGTAATCGTATGCTCAACTTGGATACGTGTATTCATTTCCATGAAATAGAAATCGCGGTTCTTATCAACTAAGAACTCTACAGTTCCAACACCTTCATATCTTACCGCTTTCGCCGCTTTGATTGCAGCTTCACCCATACGCTCTCTTAACTCTTCAGTCATAAAAGGAGATGGCGTTTCTTCAACTAACTTTTGGTGACGACGTTGAATTGAACAATCACGCTCAGACAAATGGCAAGCATTTCCGAATTGGTCACCTGCGATTTGAATCTCAATGTGACGTGGTTCTTCAATGTATTTTTCCATGTAAAGTCCATCGTTACCGAATGCAGCACCTGCTTCTTGTTTAGCAGAATCCCATGCAGCTTGCAGGTCCTCTTCTTTCCAAACAATACGCATTCCTTTTCCACCACCACCGGCAGTTGCTTTTAAGATAACAGGATAAACAACTTTTTTCGCTGTTTTAATACAATCCTCCATATCCTTAATCAAACCAACTGATCCAGGAATACATGGAACACCTGCTTTAATCATGGTTGCTTTGGCATTTGCTTTGTCACCCATTCCTGAAATTTGCTCAGGAGTAGCTCCAATGAATTTAATCCCGTGCTCTTGACATACTTTAGAGAATTTTTCATTCTCAGAAAGAAAACCATAACCAGGATGAATCGCATCAGCATTCGTGATTTCAGCAGCAGCAATAATATTTGGAATAGAAAGGTAAGATTTCGAACTTACTGGAGGTCCGATACAAACAGCTTCATCAGCGAAACGAACAGGTAAACTGTCTTTATCTGCAGTAGAATAAACCGCAACAGTTTTAATTCCCATTTCTTTACATGTACGGATAATACGCAATGCAATTTCACCTCTATTGGCAATTAATATTTTTTTAAACATACTTCTTGAATTATGAATTGTGAATGATGAATTATGAATTGAACATAGGTGCCAATTCCGAATTCCGAATTCCGAATTCTAAATTTGTTAAGCTGGGTCTACCAAGAATAATGGTTGATCATATTCTACTGGTGATGCGTCATCAACCAATACTTTAACGATTTTACCTGAAACTTCAGATTCAATTTCGTTGAATAATTTCATCGCTTCGATGATACACAATGTATCTCCTTTTCCGATTGTTTGTCCAACATTTACAAATGAATCTTTGTCTGGTCCAGCTGAACGATAGAAAGTACCAATCATTGGTGACTTCACTGTAATGTATTTTGCATCATCGTTTACCGGAGCTGATTCAACAGCAGGAGTAGCAGCAACAGGTGCAGCTGAAGGAGCAGCAGCAACAGGTGCAGCTGGAATAGCAGCTTGAACAATTATTTGTTCTTTTCCTTTTTGTTCAGACTTAATGATAATTTTAAAGTCTTTTCTTTCGATTTCTACCTCAGATACTCCCGATTTAGAAACAAATTTGATCAAGTCTTGTATTTCTTGCAGATTCATACTTTTCGATTTTTATACTATAAAATTAAATTATTCTTATTAATAAGCCCACTTTAAATAAACTGCACCCCAAGTAAATCCACCACCGAATGCGGATAAAATTAGTGTGTCGCCTTTCTTCAATTGACTTTCATAATCCCACAAGCACAAAGGTAAAGTACCAGCTGTTGTGTTCCCATATTTTTGAATATTAATCATTACTTTTTCTTGCGGTAAGCCCATTCTATTTGCAGTTGCATCAATAATACGCAAATTTGCTTGATGAGGGACTAACCAATCAACATCTTCGCTCGTCAAATTATTTTTTTCCATGATTTCAGCAGAAACCTCGGCCATATTTGTTACAGCAAATTTGAAGACTTGCTTTCCTTCTTGCTTCACAAAATGCATTCTATCTTCAACTGTTTGGTGAGAAGGAGGATTTACAGATCCCCCACCAGGTTGAATTAAATACTGTCTCCCCGAACCATCACTTCGAAGGATGAAATCAATAATTCCATTTCCTTCCTCATTTGGTTCTAACAACACAGCTCCTGCTCCATCTCCAAAAATCACACATGTTGTGCGGTCTTGGTAATCAAGAATTGAAGTCATTTTATCAACTCCAATCACAATCACTTTCTTATATCTACCCGTCTCAATGAATTGAGCACCCGTAGACAAAGCATATATAAATCCAGAACATGCGGCAATTAAATCATAACCCCACGCATTCTTCATTCCTACTTTATCGCAAACAACATTTGCTGTGCTTGGGAAAGGGTAATCTGGAGTAACCGTTCCAATAATTACCAAATCAATTTCAAGTGGATCAATCCCTTTTTTTTCCAATAATTGAGATACAGCTGCAGCTGCCATGTCAGACGAAGCTCCATCTTTCATGATGCGTCTTTCTTTGATACCCGTTCGAGATGTTATCCACTCATCAGATGTATCGACAATTGTTGAAAGCTCTTCGTTTGTCATGATGTAGTCAGGAACATATCCTTGAACACCTGTTATTGCTGCTGTAATTTTTCCCATATCAATTAAATGCTTCATTCACACGTGTTGCTAAGCCAGACTTAGCAACTTCATATGAATGCAAAATCATATTTTTAACGGCGATATCATTGGAAATTCCATGACCAATAATAACGTTTCCTTTCACCCCTAAAATAGGTGTGCCACCGTAATTTTCGTAATTAAAACGATCGAAGTACTCATCCTGAATTCCACGTTTTTTCATTAAGGTGTAAATCCCTTCCGCTTCTTTCAATACAATATTTCCTGTAAAACCATCACAAACAATAACATCAGCCTTTGCAAAAAAGATATCTCTTCCTTCTAGATTACCAATGAAATTGATTTCATCTGACTCTGCCATTAATTTGTAAGCCGCAAGTGTTAATAAATTTCCTTTAGATTCTTCTTCACCAATGTTCAACAAAGCCACGCGAGGATTATCAACACCATAAACGTTCTTTGCATAAAGTGATCCCAATACTGCAAACTGGTACAAAACATCTGCTTTACAATCTGCATTAGAACCAACATCTAAAAGGATTGTTTTCGAACCATCTATTTGTGGTAATGTTGATGTTATACAAGGACGAATGATACCAGGAACAGTATTGATCTTGTAAATTGAACCCACAAGCATAGCGCCTGTATTACCAGTACTTGCAAAAGCCTGAATTTGTTTCGTTGCCAATAAATCAAAACCAACAGCAATTGAACTATTCGGTTTCTGTGGGATTGCACGCGTTGGATGATCATGCATTGTAATTATATCCGGGGCATGCACAATTTCGTAATCTGCTGGATTTTCACCCAACAAAGAAAGGCCACTAGAGATTTGATCTCTGTCGCCTAACAACACCAATTGTACGTCAATCGAAAGCTCCTTTCTAGCAAGAACTGCTCCCGCAATGTTCGCGTCTGGAGCAAAATCGCCGCCCAAGATATCTATTCCAATCTTCATGACGAAGAATTAGATTCTACAGCAATTAAATTGCTACTTCTTTTTCCGCTACTACCTTCCCTTTGTAGTATAGTTTTCCTTCATGCCAGTGAGCATGGTGAAACAAATGCGGTTGTCCAGTAGTTGGACAAGTAGCGATGTTCTTAGCAATAGCCTTAACGTGAGTTCTTCTCTTATCACGTCTCGTCTTCGATATTTTTCGCTTAGGATGTGCCATTTTACTTATTTATTAACTGTTTAATTCAAATCTTTTAAAACTGACCACCTTGGGTCAATCGGATCATCTTCTTTATCATCATCATCGTCCCAATCGTCTTCGTCATCCCAATCTTCATCGTCCAAATCCTCGTCATTCTGATCTGGAAGTCCTGAATATTGTCTTAACAAGGCAATCATTTCTTCGTTGCAATCTTCTCGCTTGTGCGACAATCTGCTGGGCATTGAAACTGTAATTAGTTCGTAAATATTCTCTCTTACATCGATTTCATAAGTGTCAGGGTGCATGATGATTAATGATTCATCATCCGATACTTCGGTTCCAAATCTAAAAATCAGTTGGTATTCCCCTTTAACGGGAACTGCCAATGGATCATTGCAGCGATCACAATCGGTTGAAACAGTTCCTGAAATAATGAACTTACCGATTAACATCGTTTCCTTCTTCTCTAAATTCAACGTTACGTGGACGTTTCCACTGTGAATGATAGAATATTCAGTTTCTCCAAAAAAAGCGTCATCAATCTCATATTCGAAATCATGAAATCCTTGTTTTAATCCAAGGAAGGGTATCATGTATGTTCTTTTCGACTTCAAATCGCCTGAAAATTGGAGGGCAAAGGTAACAATTTAAACGTATAATTGTTAATATCTTGATTTTTTTTCATCTTAATTTTCAAATCATTCGATATCACTGCCCGGTCGTTTCTTTTCTCTTGGACTGAATGCCAGCGGGTTGGCTGAAATTTCCTTAAATCTTTTTCTATCCTTAAAAACATCCATTGCAACGTAAATTGCACTTCTCATTGACATTTCAGATGCTTTATTTTTTCCAACTATATCGAAGGCCGTTCCGTGGTCAGGAGATGTTCTTACAACCGGTAATCCAGCTGTATAATTTACACCATCATCAAATGCTAAAGCTTTAAATGCAGCAAGACCTTGATCGTGATACATTGCCAAAATTCCGTCAAATTGATTTCTTGCATCAGACCCAAAAAAACCGTCTGCTGGAAATGGACCAAAAGCTAATAAATCTTCATTCTTAGCCATGTTAATTGCTGGAACGATAATTTCCTGCTCTTCTGTACCCATCTTGCCGTTTTCGCCAGCGTGAGGATTCAATCCAAACACCGCAATTTTTGGCCGAACGATTCCAAAGTCTCTTCTCAAACTGTTTTCAAACATTTTGATCTTATTGAAAATCTTCTCACGCGTTAAGGTTGTACTCACTTCTTTAAGTGGAATATGAGTTGTTACCAATGCGACTCTCAGAGAATCAGCTACCATCACCATTAATGCTTCTTCTTCACCAGCCAAATCAGCAAGGTATTCTGTGTGTCCTGGAAACTTGAATCCAGATTTAGCCATGGCCTCTTTTGAAATTGGTGCGGTAACCAATACATCAATTTTTCCAGCAGCCAAATCTTGGGTTGCTTTTTCTAAGGACATAAATGCGAACTTACCACCTGTTTCTGTTGCCTGACCCAAATCATACGTGATCTCATCTTGCCAAACGTTCACAACATTGATTTTTCGCATAATTGCTTCTTCAACCTCTTTACACGATTGATAAGCAAAATCATTTTCCTCAAATAGTTTCTTGTAATGAGAGAACACCTTTGTTGATCCATAAATAATTGGCGTGCAATCCATCAAAATACGAGGATCTTTCAAGGCCTTCATTATTACCTCTGGACCGATTCCATTTACATCACCAATAGAAATTCCAACACGAACCGGATTCGGGTTCAGGTATTCCTTCTCCTTCTCTTTATTTATATCTGTCATTTCAATTTCTTCAAAAAGTTATAAAGCAAACGCACACCAGCACCTGTTCCACCTTGTCCTTTGTAATCTTCCTTCGTATCTAACCAAGCTGGACCGGCAATATCCATATGAATATACGGCGCTTTTACAAAATGTTCCAAGAATTTACCTGCCGTAATCATTCCTGCATTGGCACCACCAATATTTTTCAAATCAGCGATGTTCGACTTCATTTCAGTTGCATAGTCTTCCCAAAAAGGAAAACGAACAACACGTTCATGCGTTTCATTTCCAGATTTCTCTAGTAAATCAAAATACTTATTATCAGCATTCCCCATTACTACGGATGCCTTCGTCCCAATCGCCCTCACTGCTGCACCAGTTAAGGTTGCCGCATCAATTACCAATTCAGGTTTAAATTTATTTGCATAAGACAGCGCGTCAGCCAAAATCATTCGACCTTCCGCATCAGTATTTAATACTTCAACGGTTGTTCCATCATACATTGTAATAACATCACCAGGCGTATAGGCATTCATGCCAGGGCGATTATCAGTCGCTGGAACTAACGCTATGACATGAACTTTTAGTTTTTGAAGGGCTGCTAAATAAACTGCACCCACAACGCATGCACCACCGGCCATGTCACATTTCATAACATCCATAGAAGCAGGTGTCGGTTTTAAACTCAAACCACCTGTATCATAAACTACCCCTTTACCAACTAAAACAATTGGTTTTTTATTGATTGCTTTTTCTGGCTTATATTCTACTATAGTAAATGTTGGTGGGTCAATTGAACCTCTATTCACCGCCAATAAACCACCCATTTTCAGCGATTCGATTTGTGTTTTTTCTAAAATCTGAACCGTAAAACCTGCTTCTGGTGCCAAATCAGCTATGTGTTGCGCTAATTGACTTGCATTTAAATGTGAAACAGGTTCATTCACTCTATCCCTTGCCCAAAATACTGCTTTTGCAATTGAAACCAATTCATCTATTTTCTTTTGAGAAATGTCAGTTGGAAGAAATACTTCAGTTAATCCTAATTTCTTTTTCTCTGCGTCTTTAAAATACGCAATGAACTGATAACTTGATAAAAGCAATCCTTCCGTAACAGCTAAGATTGCTTCACTTTCTCCGGTAAAGGATAAAGATGTATGTTCTTTGGTCAGATAACCCAACAATTTAGCACCCGCAACCCTTAAATCTTCCACTTTTTGGTCTTCTTTCACGAAGAAAATAAAACCACTCATCGTTTTTAAAAAGTCAAATTTCTCTTCGCCTTTCTGAAATTTCTTGTGAAATGAATGCACATCTTCAGAAAGCGATTTATCCACTTTTGTTTTCTTATTAGAAACAATTACGATGGATGAAAGGAGGTATAATTCTCCACTATGTTTCAATTGAATCATGGTAAAATCTTTGTTTTAACAAAAGTAATGAAGTTAACGGAATAAGCTGTCCCAAAACAAAAAGAGATGACTTTTCAGCCATCTCCTTTCTTAGGTATTAATTTTACTATTCTTCGGTTTCTTCTATAATTTCTTCCTCTTGAACAGACTCACCCTCACCTTCTACTTCATAATTGTTCATGTTCACATCATAAAACTCCTTATTCAGGGCTTTACCCATTTTATAATTTGTAATGACGATGTCCAATAATTTTTCACGGTACTTGATTACCTCCTCAATATTTGGCATGTTTGGATTCAAACAAATATCTCCCAAGTATTTTGTCTTAGATAAATCACCACCCAGCCAACGACCGTTTCGTTTTCCGAGAACAAATTCACCCACTTGATTTAGTTTTCCATAAGGATCGTAGTATTTCCAAACACCTGTTGGCAAACCGTCTTTCATGTTTCCTTCGTTTTGCAAGACCCCATTATCATAGTAATTCTTCACATAACCGTTGAATCGATTTAATGAATCATGCGCTTGCCAAATAGTCATCAATTGACGAATTTCATAGTGGTCAGTATGCGAACAATCATACTTCTCAAATTTTTCAATGATATAACTTTCGCTCAATTTATCTCCAGCCGCGTTATAGTCGGTTAAAATTCCTTTGGCCTTAAACTTCACAGAGTCATTAATTACGATAACCGTATCGAAATAATCTGCCTCATACAAGAATTCACCTTCATAACTATAAAACTTCCAGCAACCAACTTTCTTTCCAACTGACAAGCTTCCATCACGCGCAATAGAGTCATTTGGATAGTATTTAGTCATGTGGTAATCTATCCCAGTCTTTTCAACTATACTTGGACGACCATAATACGGTTCGTACATATTCTCGCGACCAATCCCCAATTTGTATAAAACCCGATCTAAACTTTGGGTAGAAGTAATGTCGGACGGACTAAATTCAATTGAATCTCTCCAATCAAATAAATAACGCACACTCAACTGATTCTCTTCCCAAATTTTTTCTTCAACAGGGAATGAATACATGAATTTTACATAGTGATATTTGAATCCTAGCGTATCATAAGCTTCATAATCATCAATCGGATCTCCGTTTAAGAAGAACCCTTTTTTGGCAATTTTACCATTCGTGTGGTATGATTTGGATTCTCCTTGCAGCAAACCATTTTGAAAATTTAAATCAAATAAAATCATTGAATCTTTCTTTGGAAGGGTCAAATATGTCCTTACATAACCATCTAAAGAACCGTTTTCATAATTCAAGTTGGTATGTGCTAATTTGTTCCGTTCGAAAGCCTTTCCTTCTTTCATCCCATCTCTATAATTTTCACTCATGGTTGTTTCGCCGAGCCAATTGTAATTGACTGCTGCGCCATTCATCATACCATTTTTGAATTCATATTTACTAGTCAAATAGTATGTTCTTTTCTTTGGAAGCGAATCGCCCAAATCTTCTTCATACCCATAATATTCTTTATTTCTCGGGGAAGCATAAGCGTAGGAATTCATGGTTCCTTCTAATTCACCATTTACGTAGTTCACATCAGTAATTAGTTTACCTTTTTGATCGTAAACTTTCCACAAACCACTTGGTTTACCATTCATGTATTGACCAACAACTTTAGATGCAGAAGGATAAAAACCTCCCCCATCACCCTCATAATCTCCATACTCACCATATTCGTCATAAGGGAATTCAACCAATTGGTTTAAAGAACCACCAAACAAATTAGAGTAAATTCCAGAAGCATATTGTTCTTCTGTTTCAGAGGCATCAATAATCTTAAACAAAAGTTCATTCTTAATCTTCCCTGTTTGACGGTATTTCATCACTTGCTTATCCAGTTTATAGAATTTTCTTGGGTTATTTCCAAAATTCACTAGAAGTTTTTTACCCGTTTGCATTGTGAATTTTTTATTGCCGAATGTCATTTCAACAGGCCCGTTAAAAACTTGTCCTTTGCTATACAATGTGTGATCGTCAGTTACTTCAAAATATTCTGAAAATGCATTAACATGTCGCTGTGGAATAGAATCTTTGGTATAAAATTCGGAGAAAGAGGCAGAACTTTTCGTTTCCAATCTCAAATCGCCAGCATAGAAATTTTTTGATCCAGTCCAACTATTGAAATCTTCTCCGAAATTAATTTCTGCTTCCAAAGAAGGCGTTCCCATAACCGAGTAAAGGTCGAAAGTCAATTTTTTATCGGAAGGATAATACGTTCGATTATATAATAAAGATGTATCTCCTTTGAACCAAGAACGGAACAGCACGATTGAATCATTTATCGCATGATCTAAGGTATCCATCTTGTCATAGAAAAAATATTTTCCTCCATACAAGCGGTCTTCAGCAATAAAACCGTCAATATTTACATATTTAATCGTCTCTGGCTCGAAATTCACGCGCACAAAATCACCGATTGAATCAAAGACAATTTCTTTGTATAATGTCCCGCTATAGTCAAAAACTCTACGTGTATATTGATTCGAATCTACATCAAAATTGATTACATCGTAAACCTTTCCGTTGTCCCAAAAAATAGTGTCCTCCTCTAATAATTTTCCGTCCTTGAATTCAAAACGAACCATTAATTTACCATTTGGGTAACGTTTTTCATAAACACCCGAATAGTTAAAAATCATTCCGATACTATCTATTAACTTAGCATAACTGACGCTCTCGCCGGTTTCGTAATTATATTTTGTACGGACATATGTCTCATTATAATACTCTTCTTCCTCGTAGTATTCATCCTCACCTTCGTAATAATCACCTTCTTCTCCGCCTTCGTACGATTCTATTTTTTCTTCGTCTAATTCGATGTCTTCTTCAGTTGGGTAAGCTATAGCATATAATTTATGAAATTGAATGTTCGGTTCATATTTACTATCGAAATCAAATTCACTCATGTAGTCGTATTCACCAATCAAATTATAGCGAATCATTGGTCTTTTAACTACTTGCTTCGAATTGTCGGGGGTATATTTGAAGGTAATGACATCATTATTGCGATTTCTTTTACGCTTTTTTCCGATACCAGTGTAACTCACTTCACGTTCAAGCCACTCGCCAACTGCAATATTATCTTTGTATGTTCCTTCAATAACAGGGAATTTAGAATTTTCGTAGTAGTAATATTTTCCGTTTTGAATTCCATTTTCATAAAAACTAATTTCTCTTACGGTATCAACTAAAGGAAAGCCAAAATCTACGTAATGGTCCGCACTTTTCTTGCTAATTGAGTACTCAGGACGTCTACTTTCAATGGTCCATTCTCCCACTTTTTGTCCTTTAATGAATGTCCCAATTTTCAGTGTATCTCCTTTTACATTTAGCCAAATAGCTTCCCCTTCCAATAAATTATTCTTCATCGTGAAATAACCAGAAGCACAAGTCGTCATTAACTGTGACTTACCATTTGGTAAAAGAAGTCCGAAAGTATCAAAATACTGAACATACTTTCCATCAGGCAAAGCTCCTAAAAAAGGAACAATATCTTTTTCATTGGTATACTTCGATTCTAATAATGGGTAAGGATTTGTACGAACAGCCTTTTTGAACTTCCGTGAACTTAAATGACGACTTTCGCGATCATAACTGCGCGAATATCTGTCACCTTTTAACATGCGCTTGTATTTACGAAAATCCGCTTTGCTCATGTCCTCTTCATATAAGGTAGAAAGATACACGTTGAGAGCAATTCTATTCTGTTTACCGCGTGTTTTTTTGAAGGCACTATAATAACTTGAGTGAAAATTTGTTTCCGTTCGAAAAGGGTAAACATTTAATTCAGCTCCATTTATGGTGTCCTTGTTGATTTTTTGTCCAATTGAAACATTGATAGCAAGAAAGATTCCCGCGAAAGTTAGCTGAAGAAGCTTGAAGTTAAGGTTAATCATACGTATAATATTGAAATTTTTCGAGCCCTACAATGACCTTTGAACTGCCAGCGTTTTCTCTTGTTTTAGTTACTTTTATTGGAAAAAAATTCTCTCCAAATTCAAAATGTGTCTTTGTGGTGGCAAGAAAATTCTTTTTCGAAAACGTTGAATCGATAAAACCGTTACAGATTCCATTTTTCATGTATTGAAATGTTCTTTCCATCAAGAACGGATACTCATCTCTCGTTATTGTTTTAAGTGAAAATGATTTTTCGAAATACGTAAATTGTTGCACATTTTGCTCATTTACTGTATTTAAAACCGAATATTTTTTAAACGGCTTCCTCATCGTTCCATGAACGATTAAATCGGCTTTGCTAGGATGAACAATTGAATCTACCGATAATGGTCCCCAATATTTTTTTACCAACATGCAATGTAGATGGTTAGAATTCCCGATTTCCATATAAGAAATGGACTTATTACTCTGTTTGCCTTTCAAATGCCGCTTGAAAAGTGGGTCTAAAGTCACATCGGGTGAAGCACTTACAGCATTCAGTATCATCCACTGTTGCGAACTGGCAAATCCAAAAAAATCGGGCTCCGAAGTGAAAACAACGTTCACCTTACCAATAAATTCATCATCGAAAAAATACCGAACAATCATTGAATCAATAAATCCAGCAACATTAAAATGATAATCTCGAATTTCGTGCGGAGTTTCACTTTTTGAATTATCATCATTCACAGATGATCCTATAATTTCCCTCGAAATTTTTGAAATATGGGCAGAACGAATGACTGAATCATCAAACCAAATTGGAAAAGAAACATAGTTTTCTGCATCGGTATACAACAAATTCATATTGAAAACAAAGGGTTTAGGACTTACCTCATGCGCAGACTGTCGCTTACCACCTTTGGAGGTACAGGCTACTAGCAAACAAATTGCTGAAACGAATGTTAATATGAAGTAACGCATGAGGTGGTTAAAGTAATAAATTTAGCGCATTAAGAAACAAAAAATTGATTTTTTAAGCCTAACAAATATCCGTATTTTTGTAGCATGTTGGAAGAAAGACCTATAACAGATTGGCTACCCTTAACCAAAAAGGAAATGGAAAAAAGGGGTTGGGATGAACTAGATATAATTTTGGTTTCTGGCGATGCCTATGTTGATCACCCTTCTTTTGGGACGGCAGTGATCGGTCGAATAATGGAGGATGAAGGTTTTAAGGTGGGAATCATTGCCCAACCTAATTGGAAAGATGATTTAAGAGACTTTAAAAAGTTTGGTAAACCGAAGTACTTTTTTGGAGTAACTGCTGGGTGCATGGATTCGATGGTGAATCATTACACTGCTAACAAGCGCTTGCGTTCTACGGATGCATACACTCCTGGGGGTGAAGCGGGTTTCAGACCAGATTATGCGACTTCAGTTTATTCTAACATCTTAAAAGAAATTTATCCGGATGTTCCTGTAATGATTGGTGGAATTGAAGCTTCTCTTCGACGCGTTACGCACTACGATTATTGGAAAGATGCATTAATGCCTTCCGTTTTAGTTGATTCGAAAGCGGATATTTTGGTATATGGAATGGGCGATCAACCTCTTCGTGAAATGCTTCAGTTATTGAAAAAAGGTGTCCCTTTTAGTAACTTGCAAACCATCAAACAAGTGGCGTTCGTGCAAGATTCGAATGTTGAATTGCCAAAAAATAAAAACTGGGAAACGGTTGAATTAGCGAGTCACGAAGAATGTCAACAAGACAAACTCAAGTATGCTGCTAACTTTAAAATTGTTGAAGTTGAATCGAATAAATGGCAAGCAGATCGAATTATTCAAAAGGTAGGAAATAGCACCTTGGTGATTAATCCACCTTATAAAACGATGACGGAAAACGAAATTGACCGTTCGTTTGATTTGCCTTACACGCGTTTACCTCATCCGAAATACAAAAAAAGGGGAGCTATTCCTGCTTATGATATGATTAAATTCTCTGTCAATATGCACAGAGGGTGTTTCGGTGGATGCAGTTTTTGTACAATTTCTGCACATCAAGGAAAATTCATTGCATCACGCAGCGAAAAATCTATTTTGAATGAGGTTGAGGAAGTTGTGAATCACCCAGATTTTAAAGGATACATTTCCGATTTAGGCGGACCATCGGCAAATATGTACAAGATGAAAGGGAAAGACGAAGCCATTTGCGCACGTTGTTCTTCTCCAAGTTGCATTCACCCTGTAATTTGCAACAATCTAGATACTTCGCACAAACAAATGACTGATTTGTACCGCAAAATAGATGCAAATCCGAAAGTGAAAAAAGCGTTTGTTGGTTCAGGAATTCGTTATGATTTATTGGTCGATGATTTCAACAAGAACAACGACGACGGAAATCACGATGAATACATTGAACAGGTAATTACACGTCACGTTTCTGGTCGATTAAAAGTCGCTCCGGAGCACACATCTGATGCCACATTGCGTGTCATGCGTAAGCCATCATTCAAGTATTTCCATAAGTTCAAAGAGAAATACGACAAGATTTCAGAAAAGCATGGCTTAAAGCAACAGTTGATTCCTTATTTCATTTCATCTCACCCTGGTTGTGAAGAAGAAGACATGGCGAATTTAGCTGCTGAAACAAAGGACATGGGATTCCAGTTGGAGCAAGTACAAGATTTCATGCCAACTCCAATGACTGTTGCTGAAGTGATATATTACACCGGTGTTCACCCGTACACACTCAAACCGATTAAAACGGTTAAAACCAAGGAGGAAAAACAGAATCAAAACAAGTATTTCTTTTGGTATAAGCGTGAAAATCAGGCATGGATCAGAGACCGATTGAACAAGGTAAAACGTCCTGACTTAATCGATAAATTACTCGGTGATCAGCAAAAAAGTAACGAGTCAAACGTACCTAAGTGGTTGGAAGGCAGGAGAAAAAGGTAAAAATTCAAAGTTCAATTACAATGCTTGAATTGTACTTGTTATTTTTTGCTTAACTATTTCCCAAGTAATTGTTTTATCAAAAACTAGAGGGTTTGGTTGTAATTAACAAACCTTGTTGATTTACCTTAGCCTCCAATCTACTTCCATGGTTTCTTGGCGTGAGGTTGGTTTTTGTTTACCATTGGTTATCTCATCTACCCGTTTTTCAGCATATTGCTTCAGTTTATTAACTGTCAATGCTTCTGAATTTGCTTTATTGCTGTTTAAGTATTCCAAAACACTATAGGTAAAAGCTCCGTTTTCAATGGTTTTACCATCTACCTCAATTGCTTCTAAAGCAAATTCTTGTCCGCCTGCAGCTGAAATAATAACAGACCCCGTATTGTTCCTTACATTCACAAACAACTCGTTCATTTTCTGAAAATTACTCTTGTTCTCCTCTTTAAGTTCGACAATAGCACCGCGCGCTGCCAATACTTCGTCAGTCTTCATCTTTACTTGTTTTTGCTCCAACTCTTTTTTTAACACCTCTGTTTTGTCATTCTCTCCACTGTTGCAGGCATCGAGCAAGAGTAGTTTTTGTCGGGCAGGAATACCGTCGAGTAAACTTTCCAATTCTTCGTATTTTAGACCTCTGACTTGGGGATTGTTGAAATCCACGTCGTGCATGGCGAGGTAAAAATTGAGGCTATCGTCCAGCAAGCCGTGGGAACTGCATGAGATAATTACTTTGTCGTTTACAGAAGTCTTGGAAAGTAATTCTTTCAACTTGAGGATGTTTTCTCGGGTGACTTCTTTGTTAGTTAAAAGCAACGTATCCACATTTGAATTAGCTTCTGCGAATGCCTTGGCCAAGTCTTGAACGTCTTTAACACAGTATTTAAGATTGTGTTCTTGCTCCATAAACTCGTTCACCCCAATACCGATAAAAAAGGTTTTTGCGACTAATTCGTTCTGCGGAGAATAGTTCACATACGTTGGATACTTGAAATTCTCTAATCCAAGTTCGTTCATAACAGATACTTGAATTTTATTTTCTCCCATGCTCAAGGGAACGCTCACCGTGGTATCCCAAACCTGCTTTTTCAAATGAGCAATGGAAATTCCGGCAGAACCATAGAGAGGCACTTCATTTACATACACATTGAACCTACGTAATGGATATTTTGGATCATTAGCAGAAACATTGATTTCCAATTTACCTTCTTTGTTCTCATAAGCTATTTCATCAGCCCCAACAATCTCAGCATTCGGAACAGAGATTTCTCCTTTCCCTAGTTTATCCTTATCTAAACCTAGGCGATCAATGCGCTTTTCCCAGGACTGTCGGTAGTTGGCAACCAACTCTTGGTCTGCTCCTCCGAAATATTTTCCAATACTATCCAATACAATATCCGGGCGATTATATACCGGATCCAGCTGTTCGAAACCAATTACTCTTAAACTTGGTGTGACGTAATGAAGCATCTTACTGGCGTCTTTAGAGCACATGTAATAAGGTGAGTTCGGGAGTTTAACTAGCCAATTGTTGTTCTCGAGTTGGATGCGCTCGTATATTAAAGTTTTATTCTCCATGTTAATTAATGAAGTTTTATAATTGATCGTAGTAATTAGTAATGTGCTTCCAAAAAGATCGACATCATATAATTCTATATCTGATTCAAGAACAAAGATTTCTTGAAATTTATTTTCTTCATTTATTAGAAAAATTCGAATTTTAAATTGACTCGTGACAATGATGTAATTCTTAGATTTATCAAAATGAGCTGAAATCCTGCCTAAATCATAAATTTTCAATGAATCCAACACAGAAAAATTATCTCTATTAAGTAAATACATTGACCCATCTTCACATGATACAAATATTACTTGACACCCTTCTCCAAATTCTGAATTTATAACACCTGACTTATTATTTGTAAAGCTTTTTGTAACAGATTTGTTATTGAGATTATATAATATCGTTTTGATTCCAGTTGAAACAATTAAATCAACATCGTCACAACTAAAATTAGCGCTTTTGACAATACCTTTTGTTCTAAAATAATTAACTGTTTCTCCTGACGAAATATCAATTACTCTGACAGCTTTCTCAGAATTAATATCACCAATGTTTCCGGTCGTAGAAGCGATAAAATTTGATCCAAAACTTAACGATGCAGAATTTAATGCATTTCCATGTTTATTTGATTCAAATACTGTTTTCTTTTTTATTACATCATAAACTACACAAGTACTATCATCACTTGCCGTAACAATCAGCCGATTATCAAAACAATATTTCGAAATCGAAAATGCATTATGAAACAAAAAAATATTTTGATTTTGTGGATTTGAAATTGTAATTTCCTTTACAGAATAGTCGTCATAAGTGCATAAAAAAAAATTTCCATTACTACTTAATTCGGCTGATGTTGGCTTCAATGCAAAACCCTTAAATTGAAAATTGATTTTTTTTTCTAAATCATAAAAAGAGAGTAGTTTACCGTATCCACCGACTATTAACTTTTTACCTGAAACATCAAAATTCACAAAAAGTAATTTGTAATTTTGATTAATTGACATGTTTAGACTAGAATCGGATAGATTGACAATATTTAATTTACCGTCAAAGGTACAACTAGCTATATACTTCCCATCTGAACTAAGTTTGGCATCAGAAATAAAATAGTCATGTTTTATAACTTGTTTAATTAATTCAAAAGAATTAAACTTATAAATCCAAACTGAATTATCAGAACCTACCATAAGGAATAGGTCTCTAGTATTATTTAGTTGGGTTTTAACAACTTCAATATCAAACTCTCTCCCCAAGACAATTGACCGTCTCTTAAAATCATATATTTTCACAAATGACTTACCAATAATAGTATTATAATAGGAGTAATATATTCGATTCTGTTTTTTAATAAATTGAACATCGAGACAAGTTGCGTTTTCAGGCAATACTATACTATCAATGAAAAAGTTAGAAACTGATAAAATACTGAATAAATTGCTTTTGTCGCCAAAAAAACCATCATATCTTAAAATTATTTTATCACCCATTTGATTTATTTCCATTTTTGCAACAACTCCATTTAACTTAGTACTTTTAACTATTTCCCTTTTAAATAAACTCAAGATATTTATTGTTGAGTCTTGCAATCCAAAAATTAGTTTTTGATCATTATCTATAAATTTAACGCAACTTGCAGTTATATTTTTATTACTATATACATTAGATATTAGACCTGTTTCTAAATCAATTAATTCTATCCCTTGAGTATTTACCAATGCTAAATACCTTGAATTGTTACTAAATGATGCGTTAACATATTTTTTATTACTTGTACTATTAAATCTAAGTACTTCTTTACCGGAATGAACAGAATATAATACCGCTGAATTATCACGTGAAAAGGAAATAATAAAATTCGATTTATTATTAAAAAAAGCTGATTCTACAACTGAATTATGCCCTACAGGTACCACCAACCTCAAACTATCTAGCGAATTTTGAGCAGATAAAGTATGCCAATTAAGGAAAAGTAAAATAAACAGCAACTTGAATTTCACACGGCTAAATTTATTGAATACTACCTCACCAACACAAACCCCGCCCACTTCTCAGGTTCTGTTGGATATTTGTTTCGCATTTCCTTTTGGGCGTTGGAGAAAGAAACCACTGGGCTCAATGTCTTTGTTAGATCGGTATAAAAAAGTGTCATCAACTCCATGGTTTCTTTATCGGGAACAGACCACAAGGAAACAATAATTTGCTCTGCACCTGCCAATTTAAAACCGCGTTTTAAACCAAAGGTTCCTTCCGAACCTTCAATTTTACCGAGGCCTGTTTCGCAGGCGGAGAGAACGACTAATTTGGTATTGGCTAAATCCAAGTTAGCAACTTCTGCAGCTGTCAGTATTCCGTCATCTCCCGTTTGTTCGATCATTTTCTGTGAATTTCCTGTCCAACTGATGTTCGAACCACTCAGCATCAAACCGCAACGTACCATTGGATCTTCTGAAACTTTATAGTTACTCGCTTGATTCATTTCCAACAGTAACGTTTCTTTCTTCACTTCATCGGGGAAAGCAAAGCCATGGGTAGCAATGTGCAACACACCAGGGGCGTTTGCTTCTATATATTTTTTGAACTCATATTCCCCGGCGCTTTTGTCACTTTTGGTCTGTACTTGCCAAATGTTGTTGGTTAACAAACCACCGATGTTCATTACTTCCTCCTTGGTTCCTGGCAAGTATTCCATGTCATTACCGAAGTTGGAACTGCTGCGTTTTCCTTTTTTCTTATGTACACCACGAGAATGTTCTTTTGATAAATTCAATTGAAAAGCGTAATCTTCATTTGAAATTTCTTTTAAAATTGTATCCCCTATACTTGGAATATCGTCATAATTAACACCTCCATAGAGAGCCAATGATAAGTTCATTGGTTTAGACTTGTTCAATGTGCCATCCGCTAAATAGCGTGTAGTGGTCAGTTGATGCAGGTTGTACTTATCCAAAAGCACAGCATTACAACTTTGTTTCTTCTCCTTATTATTTGAAACAACAGCTCCACGGTTCTGCGCTAGAATTGGTACTACCGAATCCCCATCCTGGAAACAAAGGGCTGAAAATGAAACATTGTTCAATTCACCAGCAGGGCTGTAATAAACCGTTTGAACTCCTGAGAGTACAGTATCCATGTCTTTCCATATTAAATTGTACAAAGTAGAAAAATCCTTGTTTTCAGCCGCAACTCGAATCTTTTCTTCCTCTCCAAGTTTTATCAATTTTGGATATTCATACTCTGGCCGAACAACCAAAGCCATATATTTGTACAAGCTATCCTTATCATCGAAGTAATGAGCAAATTCAATGGCAGCATCTGCTACGTTTAAGTTGGTTTGCACATCTTTCCATGTGATTTCAAATTTGCGTTTGGAAGCAGCGTATTCTCCCAGTTTGTTGACTAATATTTTATCTAAAGAATCGGCTTTATCCATGTAAATCTTCATGATCTCTTTGTTTTCAGAACCTTCAGATTGCATTTTGCTGTAAATTATTCGGAGCTGTTTCATCTCGGTAAATTGAGCCTTCATTTCTTCATCGGAAGATCGTGCAATGGCTTGGTCTAATTCGCGAGAGGATTCAAGTAAAAGGGATTTTGAGATCAGATTGGCATTGAAAGAAAGTTCTGTGGATGAAGAAGCAGAATCAATTGCTAAAACTGAAAAGCTATTCAAGTTCTCATAAAAAACTCTTTCTAGTTGCCAATAAGCAGCTTTTTCTTTAGCAGATATCCATGAGAAATTCGTGTTTAAATTTCCAAGTTTAACATGAAGAGCTTGTTCATAATACATTTCAGCGGCTTTGTAATCACCCATTTGTTTATACAAAACCCCAAGGTTGTTTAAACTACTCGCATAGTCTGGATGTTCTTCGCCTAAGGCTTTCTTTCTGATTTCTAAGGCTTGTTTGTAACAAAGCTCAGCGGCATTGTAATCGCCCATTTGTTTATACAAAACCCCAAGGTTGTTTAAACTACTCGCATAGTCTGGATGTTCTTCGCCTAAGGCTTTCTTTCTGATTTCTAAGGCTTGTTTGTAACAAAGCTCAGCGGCATTGTAATCGCCCATTTCATGATACAAACTCCCAAGATTGTTTATACTCATCGCATAGTCAGTATGCTCTTCACCTAAGGCTTTCTTTCTAATCTCCAATGCTTGTTTATAATAAGGCTCAGCGGCTTTGTAATCACCCATTTGTTTATACAAAACCCCAAGGTTGTTTAAACTACTCGCATAGTCAGGATTCTCTTCACCTAAGGCTTTCTTTCTAATCTCCAAAGCTTGTTTGAAATACGGCTCAGCGGCTTTGTAATCGCCCATTTGTTTATACAAAACCCCAAGGTTGTTTAAACTACTCGCATAGTCAGGATGCTCTTCACCTAAGGCTTTCTTTCTAATCTCCAAAGCTTGTTTGAAATACGGCTCAGCGGCTTTGTAATCACCCATTTGTTTATACAAAACCCCAAGGTTGTTTAAACTACTCGCATAGTCAGGATGCTCTTCACCTAAGGCTTTCTTTTTGATCTCCAATGCTTGTTTATAATACGGCTCAGCGGCTTTGTAATCACCCATTTGTTTATACAAAGATCCAAGGTTGTATAAACTACTCGCATAGTCAGGATGCTCTTCACCTAAGGCTTTCTTTCTAATCTCCAAAGCTTGTTTGAAATTCGACTCAGCGGCTTTGTAATCACCCATTTGTTTATACAAAATCCCAAGGTTGTTTAAACTAGTCGCATAGTCAGGATGCTCTTCACCTAAGACTTTCTTTTTGATTTCCAATGCTTGTTTATAATAAGGCTCAGCGGCTTTGTAATCACCCATTTGTTTATACAAAATCCCAAGGTTGTTTAAACTACTCGCATAGTCAGTATGCTCTTCACCTAAGGCTTTCTTTTTGATCTCTAAGGCTTGTTTGTAATACGGCTCAGCGGCTTTGTAATCACCCATTTCATAATACAAAATCCCAAGGTTGTTTAAACTACTCGCATAGTCAGGATGCTCTTCACCTAAGGCTTTCTTTTTAATTTCAAGGGAAATCTCGTAATTAATAATCGCATTTCTGCTATCATTTTTAGCACTATAAAAGTTACCTTTATTATTATAGCAATGTGCAGCATCTATAAACTCTGAGCGGTTTTGCTTTTCTAAAATAATTAATGACCTATCCCAATAATATAAAGCAGAATCGTCTACACTCAATTGATAATAACAATTTCCAATATATCTGAAAGTTACTGCGTACCTTAAGCTGGTATCCGTTTCATTTTGAAGTGCCCAGACATTCATTTGTTTGGACACCAAAAGCGCACTATCGACCTTTTCTTCTTTTCGTAGGCGGTCGTAATGGGTTTTCAATGAAATATAAGCTTCCTGTGATTTAGCGAAGTAGCTCAAAAAAAGAAAAACAAAAAGTGATGTAGATTTGATGCTCATATTAAAAATTGTTATTGCAGTTAATTCCTACTACAAGTATTGGGACTTGCAGCCAACTAAATAGATTCAAGTGATCTACAACCCTATTGTATTGTGGCATTGAAGTATAATTAGGATTAATATTATTTCTATCAATGGCTACAATGTAAATAATTGCCTTAATTCTATTAGAATGAAAACCAATCTGAAAACGTGTAAGGTCTTTTAAAAAATCTGGACGAAATTGAACTTCAAGACCTATTCTTACTGTATCTGTAATAAATACCCCATCATATTTATAATTTAATTGGGGATGGCAGCGTATTTCATTCGGGGCATCTGTAAAATGAACATCGGTTTCCTTGAATTGTGCGACAATCCTATTCGATAATTCTGTTTGAATTTTGAACATTGGAGTTGGAAAATTAACTTCACATAAGTTATTTTTCAGTGAAGCTATAAAACCTTGATTTATTCCAAAATCATTATTTTCAATTTGGAAATTAATTGGTTGGAATTTAGCATTAATTATTTTCATAGTTTTCATTTTAGTTTTTAGCAGCAAAGTTTATTCTATTTGCGGATGTCATTACATCGGTTTTCATAACCTTAATATTTGAATGATATCTCTGTTCTAATTTATGTTTTAATAAAACATCAAACTCTTTTAGTGTCTTTTTATTAAGCCCAACTCGATATCCTCGAAAAAGGATTGTTTCCAATTGCTTTGACCAACGTGATTTTCGTATGTCTTTTTGTTTATTGTCAAAACTATAACCAGTATATAAAATAGTGTTATCCAAGTAGATTGAGTAAATTATTGCTCCTTCAAATTTATTTTTTGAAATCTTACTATTTAATGCAAACTTTAAATTGAGTGGAAATAAAGAAGATTTTTCTTCAACACAAAAAAGTTCAGATGCAAAATAGTTATTCATGTTAATGATTTGATTTAAACATATTTGCATGAAAGTTAATCATTTCTTTTTAGGGGTAAAAATGTACATTAACAACGTCACTTTCATTTCCTCTCCTACTTTGAGTGTTTCAATTGATGCAGCCCAACTATTTTCCTTAAATAAATACTAATTTTTTCTTTATGCAGAATACAATAATTGAACTGATTTACCTTCTTTAAAGTCTGAGAAATGATGAAACAACAATTGATTTAAATGCTATGGATATAATAGTTTATTCTATTATGCTCACAGAAAATAAGGGTTGAACGATTCAATTACAATGCTTGAATTGTACTTGTTATTTTCTGCTTAACTATTTCCCAAGTAATTGTTTTATCAAAAATTAGAGTGTTTGGTTCGAATGTTTGAAGTTGTAACATCTGAATTTTGTTTTAGGGATAGAAAAATAAACAGAACAAAAACTTAAGGTTCTTTCGTCTAAATTTTTTATTTCCACGATAATTGATTTTAATTTTTCCACTCCAAAATAGTTTTTTAGAACTCTAAAATCATCTAATGTTCCTCTTGTAAGAACGCGCTCTGTAATAAATAGTGAATGTTTTTGAGAATCAATATCCTCAAAATTAACATCCCAAAAAAGAGATTTGGTTAAACTATGTTTTACATCAACATGAACAGTTCAAATGTAGAGTAAATTTTCGTACAATCGAGAAAATCAAAAATTGATTCGTCAGCAATTAACCAAAGCAAAGCGCCCAAACGTAATCCCTAAACTACCCGGTAATCAGTAAAAAAGCAACGAGTCAAACGTACCTAAGTGGTTGGAAGGTAGGAGAAAAAAGCGATAATTCGTTAGAATCACTGCGCTCATTTTCATACATTTGCAGTCT
The DNA here is from genome assembly GCA_044233275.1 of Crocinitomicaceae bacterium. Lineage (GTDB taxonomy): Bacteria > Bacteroidota > Bacteroidia > Flavobacteriales_D > Crocinitomicaceae > M0103. The sequence continues at coordinate 33,380 of JBIIKG010000006.1, forward strand.
AAAACCAACTGTTATGCGCATACTTTTCATTTTCACCTTGCTGATGGTGCAATTTTGTTCAGGACAAATTTCATTGAATTACCAAGAAGTTTACGAAGCAAATCCTCTCGTTCCGAAAGGACTTTTACACGCCGTTGCGCATACAAATACGCGTTTTACGGTCATCGATGAAAATACACAAGCATCGTGTTCAGGCATGCCTTTGCCCTATGGTATTTTAGGGTTGTTTGATAATGGAGCGAATTATTTTAGAGAAAACGGCGCTTTAGTTGCTCAAATCAGTGGTATTTCTATTCAAAATCAAAAAGCGAATTCAGAAGAACAATTGAAGGCCTATGCAAAAGCATTTAATGTATTAATGCAACTCGAAATAGATGCTCACCCTCAAAAAAATGAAGAAGAACATCTCTATGCTGTTTTAGGTGAATTATCTGAAATTCCAACAACGGGAATTGTCAATCGTTTTGCATTGGATGCACAGTTACTTGAAATTGTTCGTTTTCTTAATGACCCGCAAATGGCTCAAACGTATCAATTCGAAGTGCATGATTTTGATTATGTTAGGCTATTTGGTGAAAAAAACTATCAAATTCTAAGTGGTAAAAAAGTACAGGCATCCAGTCAAGATATTCAAAATGAAAGCGGAAAAAAATACCAACCAAATCAATCGAATACCTTAAAGTCTATTCAGTACACCCCAGCAATTTGGAATCCTGCACCAACTTGTAATTTTAGTTCTAGGTCAGGTGTTGCTGTTTCTGCCATCACCATTCACACTATTCAAGGTTCTTACGCTGGAGCGATTTCTTGGTCACAAAACTGCAGTTCGAGTGTTTCTTATCATTATGTCATTCGCAGTTCCGACGGACAAATCACCCAAATGGTAGATGAAGCGAATAAAGCTTGGCATGTTGGTTCAGAAAATCCATATACCATTGGCTACGAGCACGAAGGATATGTAGATAATCCAGTTTGGTACACTGAGGCGATGTATACAAATTCAGCTGCTTTGAGTCGTGACATTGTAAACAGTGGTTATGGAATTCCAGCGTTAAGAACGTATTACGGCGCATCATCGGCAAGTTCACAAACACTCGGAGGATGTACAAAAATCAAAGGACACCAGCACTATCCAAGTCAAACACATACCGATCCTGGCATCAATTGGAACTGGGAAAAATACTACCGCTTAATTAATAATAATCCAACAATCAATACAATAACGGCTTCAACTGATAACTTCTATGACGCTGGTGGGGCATCTGGTAGCTACACAGATGATGAAAGAACTCTGTGGTTGTTTCAACCTACGAATGCCTCCTCAGTGACATTAAATTTCAGTGCTTTCACTATTGAATCGGGGTATGACAAATTGTTCATTTATGATGGTGCGACAATCAATTCTACCTTGATTGGTGTTTACACGGGGACTAATTCTCCTGGAATTATTAATTCATCTGGAGCTTCGTTACTGGTTGAATTCCGTTCAGACTGCGGAACGGTCGCTGCAGGTTGGGCGGCAGTAATGACGAGTACAAGTTCCGATGATCAAGATCCAACCACAAGCATTGTTTCTCCAGCTGCATGGCAAACGGAAGATTTTAATGTATCCTTTAACGATGCTGACAATATCGGAGTTGTTGGTCGATATTATTTAGTTGCAGATCAAGATCCAGTGACAACAAAATGGTCGTCTAATGGTGACTATGGCTTTTGCAACGAACTATTTTCTTGGGATGATCAATCATGGAATGACGTAACAGGAACTTATTCTGTAAATAATGGTGTGTTTGAGTTTACGAATACGGCAGAGCAAAACTCCAATTCCTATTATTCTATTGATCAAAATAACAATTCAGCATATTTGTACGAATGGACCCAGACAATTACTTCTACTTTGACAAATCAAAGAGCTGGTCTACATTTCTTTTGTGATGATCCAACACTGCCTAATCGAGGAAATTCTTACTTTGTATTTTTCCGTGAAACCGAACAAAAAGTGCAGATTTACAAAGTTGAGGGTGATGTATTTAACATGAAAACAAACGACAATTGCGTCGTAACAGAG
>JBIIKG010000090.1:0-10984 GCA_044233275.1 Crocinitomicaceae bacterium
GGGAATTTTAGATGACGAAGACAGCGTGACATATCGCGCAACTTATCTTTTGGATGAGAATGGTGTTGTTTTTCATGAATCAGTGAATCACATGCCGATTGGACGTAATGTTCATGAGTACCTTCGCATCATTGATGCATTTGCGCACGTTCAAAAGCATGGTGAAGTTTGTCCAGCGAACTGGGAAGAAGGAAAAGATGCAATGAACGCTACATCTGCTGGTGTTGCGGAATATTTAAAATCGCACTAACATGAAAGAATTGGAAGCGGATATCTTGGAACAAATCGTTGCTGGAAATTCCAAAGTAATGGTACAATATGGCGCTACATGGTGCGGTAACTGTAAATTGACCAAGCCGAAATTCAAAAAGTTGGCTTCTGAAAATGAAGGGATAGAATTTGTGTATGTTGATGCCGAAAAATTCCCGAATTCGAGAAAGTTAGCAGAAGTGAATAACCTTCCAACTTTCGCAGGTTTTGTAAACGGTCAGTTAGTGAAACAAGCACAAGGAAATAAAATTGAAGTAATTGAAGAGGTTCTCCATGAAGTTGCCAATAATTAAACACTTGACAGGCTTCATTGAGGAAAACGATGAAGATTACATCAGCGAGGCAATGGAAGTCCTTGAATCGATGATTGAGATTCCTTCTCTAAAAGATGAAGAACTCGATGTAATAGGCGAGTTGCTTTCCAATTTTTCAGGAGCACTCGAAGTAAAACAAATGATGCGTGAACAAGGGCTTTCTCAGAAAGATGCACTCAACGCATTTATGAAAAGAGTCACCGGCTCGATCGATAAGTAAAAACTAAAACGCCTCGAATTGTGAGGCGTTTTTTTATACAATTTCTCCTCCTTCAATGTAGTTTAAATCTTTCCCAAAGGTTTCTTTTAATTTCGAAATACTGTAAAGGGCGAGAAGCAAAAAGAACATTCCTACAATGAAGGCAGAGACTCCATCAGCTATTTGAAATGAAACTAAAATCCCAAACATCAAAACAATCAAATTCACCGAACCTCTTACAAAATTTGGAATCGTATTGGCCGCTGTAGAGCGAATATTAGTTCCAAATTGCTCGGCCGCGATGGTTACAAAAATGGCCCAATATCCGGTCCCTGTTCCTAATAAGAAGCACATCAAATAATACGTAGAAAGTGAAATATCTTTCAAGACAAAAAGAAACACGATTGTTAAAATAAAAGTGAATAGCAGGTATAAATACACCACCATCTTTCGACTTTTTAAGATTTGACTTAATATTCCAGAAAGCAAATCACCGAAAGACAAGCCAATATAGGCATACATTACTGCAGTCCCATTCACCACATTGTCAACGCCCAACCACGGACCAAAATTATCCTTGGAATTCATAATGAGTAAGCCAATCACATACCAAATAGGAATGCCAATTGAAATACAATGAAGGTACTTGACTAGGTTCTTTTTGTCTCCAAAAATTATTCGTAAATCTCCTTTTCGAATGTGCGATTCATGTTTTACATTTTTGAAAAAATCAGATTCAATTGTGCCAACACGTAAAAGTAACAGTACTAAACCCATTAGTCCACCAACAATATATGCCACTTGCCAGTTGGCAAATTGTAAGCCCGTGATGGAAGTGAAGAAATGACCAATCGTTTCACCTTTCGAGCCAACGATAGAGGCAACTACTGCACCTAAAGCTCCGAAGGTTACGATAATCATAGTTCCATATCCACGTTTTTCTTTGGACATCATTTCTGAAACCAAGGTAATCCCTGCGCCTAATTCACCTGCTAATCCAATTCCTGCAATGATTCGAACAACAGCATAAGTGGGCACATCAGTCACAAAAGCATTGGCAATGTTTGCTATTGAGTATAGAAGAATTGACCCAAACAACACCTTTAATCTCCCTTTTTTATCACCTAAAATACCCCATAATAATCCCCCTATCAGCATTCCGAGCATTTGCATATTGAAGAGGAATTTTCCTGTAGCGGCAATTTCATCTGCAGAAGCATTTATCATGATTTGACCCAAACTTTCAGCTTTTACAACACCAAATAATACTAGGTCGTAAATGTCTACGAAGTAACCTAAGGCGGCAACAACTAAGATTAATCCAATTTGAAAGTTTTTCTTTTTAGTAGTTATTTGATTCATGCGACTAATGTAATATTTTCTTTTTTATTAAATGGAAATTTGAAAACAAGCCTACCGAGTGTCCGACGTGGCGGATGTATCGAGGGAGAGCTAGATGTCAGATATAGAGATTAGACTTAGGTATTAGAAGTTGGTTTGCAAAGAATCCTTATCTTCGTATCAATGAATCAAGATGAAATATTCATGCAACGATGTATCGAACTTGCCCGAATGGGAAAGGGGATGGTTGCGCCAAATCCAATGGTGGGTGCAGTAATTGTTTGTGATGATAAAATTATCGGAGAGGGATTTCACAAACGCTTTGGTGAACCGCACGCAGAAGTTAACGCAATAACCTGTATTGAAGATCAAACTTTGTTTTCACAATCAACGATTTACGTTTCTTTAGAGCCATGTGCACATCATGGAAAAACACCACCTTGTGCTGATTTATTGGTTCAAAAAGGATTCAAACGAGTTGTGATTGGCTGCAAAGACACACATGCAAAAGTAGGAGGAAAAGGAATTGATCTTCTCAAAAAAGCTGGGTTGGAAGTTGAAGTAGGTGTTCTTGAAAAAGAATGCCGTGAATTGAATAAGCGATTTTTTACCTTTCACGAGAAACAACGTCCCTACGTTATTTTAAAATGGGCACAATCCAAAGATGGTTTTATTGACGGTCCTCGTTTAAATAATGAAAAAGGAATTCTTTGGATTTCTTCTCCAGAAACGAGATCACTGGTACATAAATGGCGATCAGAAGAGCAAACGATTTTAGTTGGAAGAAAAACCGTAGAGAATGATAATCCATCATTAACTGTTCGTGATGTATATGGAAACAACCCAATTCGAATTATTATCGATAGTCAATTGAAAATTAGTGGTGATGTAAACATTTTTTCAGATGAAGCACCAACTATCATTTTCAATCGGAGTCGAAACGAAGTGAAAGGAAGTGTGGAATGGATAAAAATTCCAGAAGTCAATACACGCTATATTTTGGAAAAATTGTATGATCGCAATATCCTTTCTGTCTTTGTAGAAGGTGGAAGTAGAACGCTACAATATTTTATTTTTGACAATGTTTGGGATGAAGCGCGTGTAATCGTTGGTGAGGTGGTCTTCGGCGAAGGAACCAAAGCGCCATCTATAAATAAAGTGCCAGCGCACAGTTATAAATTTTCAAGCGACCACATTTACCATTACTACAGAAAATGATTGTTTTACTCCTCGCGATACTTTCCTCCAGTGTCATATTTGTCATTTTTAAGCTTTTTTCCTTTTATAAGATTGATGTATTTCAAGCAATCGTATTTAATTATTTCACTGCTTTTACGTGTGGTGTTTTGTTGTACGGTTCTGAATGGAACTCCGCTGCCCTAACAATTGGGAATTGGCCATACTACATGGTCATCTGTTCTATTTTGTTTATTTCACTTTTCATACTAATGGGATTGAGTTCCCAACGAAATGGTGTTGCAATGACTTCGACTGCCAACAAAATGAGTATGGCCATGTCGATGCTATTGATGATTTTTTTATACGGTGAAGATATCACACTTCTCAAAATTGTAGGGATAGCATTGGCGTTTATTGGTGTGCTTTTGGTTTCATTCAGTAAAGAGACAGATGCCTCAGAAAAAGGAGCGCATTGGATGCTCTTGGTTCTTTTTGTGGGAAGTGGAATGTTGGATTTCATCCTGAATTTTGTTCAGAAATATGAGCTGGGTGTTCTTACTCCTTCTCTGTTTTCAGCTTTTGGATTTGGAATCGCTGGATGTATAGGTCTGTCAATTTTAATCGTTCAGATTCTTAAAAAGAAAGCAACATTTGCACTTCGAAATGTGGCAGCAGGTATCGTCTTAGGAATCCCGAATTACTTCTCGATTTACCTTTTAATGCAATCCTATACTGCTACTGGTTGGACAGATTCAACTGTTTTAGCAATCAATAATGTAGCGGTTGTAATACTTTCTGTATTAGTTGGATATTTTGCATTTAAGGAAAACATTACATTACGAAAATTGATTGGTCTCATCGTAGCAATCAGTGCAATCATCTTAATTTATGTTGCTGGATTAAAAGCTTGATTTAAAATTTACAATATGAAAATACATTCATTAAATACCGGAAATTTTAAGCTCGATGGAGGGGCAATGTTTGGTGTCGTTCCAAAAACACTTTGGCAGAAAACGAATCCAGCTGATGAAAATAATATGTGTAATTGGGCTATGCGAAGCATGCTCATCGAAGATGGAAATCGTTTAATGATTGTTGATACGGGAATCGGAGATAAACAAAACGAAAAGTTCTTTTCCCATTATTACATGAATGGAAATGATGATTTGAAATTGAATCTGAAGAAACTAGGCTATTCAACAGATGATATCACCGATGTTTTTTTAACGCATTTGCATTTTGATCACTGTGGTGGAGCGATTCAATGGAATAAAGATCACACCGCTTTTGAACCTGTTTTTAAGAACGCCATTTATTGGAGTAACGACCAACATTGGAAATGGGCAACAGAACCAAATCCGAGAGAAAAGGCTTCTTTTTTAAGTGAAAATATCCTTCCAATACAAGAATCTGGACAATTGAAATTTATCGAAAGAAAAGATACGGTTACAAGAAATGTATTTAATCAAATGGATGTATTATTCGTTGATGGTCACACAGACAGTATGATGATTCCTCACGTGAAATACCAAGGGAAAACGATTGCATTTATGGCCGATTTACTTCCGAGTGTTGGACATATTCCATTAGCTTATGTGATGGGTTACGATACACGCCCGTTAATCACAATGACTGAAAAAGAGCAATTTTTACAACGTGCAGTTGATGAAGAATTCGTATTGTTTTTAGAGCATGACAGCGTAAATGAATGCTGCACGTTACAAATGACTGAGAAAGGAGTTCGATTAAAAGATACGTTTAAGTTTGAAGAATTATTTACGTAGAAATTTTTTTGCACGTTTAGAATACCTATATTTCTTATTCTAATTAAAAACTACAGACATGGACAAGTATCTTCAAGAAATGTTGCTCGAAATGAATATGATTATTATTCCAGGGCTTGGTGCTTTGAGTATGGTGAATAGAGCAACGGGAGAAATTATGTTCATGCCTTATTTGAAGCATGATGATCATGTATTGGCAAAGCATATTGCTGCGAAAGAAGGATGGGAAGAAAATGATGCTGTTAATTTAATTGCCAAGTACGTTCGTGAGATTGAAGCCAAATTAAATATTGGAGAAAGCTACGACATGTACCGTTTTGGATCTTTCAAAAAAGACAATACAGGTGATGTGAATTTTGAAGCTTGGATCGAAGAAAGTCCATCTATCGAGAAAATTTCAACTACTCCATTAGAAGAAGCATCAGATGTTGAATCGTTTGGGGTAATTGAAGAACAAATTGTTTCAGAACCTGTTATCGAGAAAACGGAAGAAGCGATCATAGAAACTGTTGAAGAAGTAGTTCCAGAAACTATAATTATTCGAGACGCACCAGCTGAAGTCATTTTAGAGGAGGAAGTGCAGCCAATTATAACTCTTGAAGCTGATTCAATTGAGATTATTGAACCAGTTAGCGAATTTGAAGAAGCAGAAAAAACGGCAAATGAAATAAATCCAATTCCAGAAAAGGAAACGATTATTGAGAAATCTGAAACTATACAATATACAGAAGAGGACCAATGGAAGGATGATCTAGATGTACCTCCAATCAATGCGAAAATCGAACGACCGAAAAAGCCAATTATTGAAAAGGCGAAATCAGATAAAAAGAAACGTCGCCCGGCATTTTACATCTTAACTGTTTTACTCGTGATTTTAATAGGTGGCTCTGTCGCTGTTGGTGTGTTTTACGATCAGTTGAAACAGCATTTACCGTTTGTAGCTCAAGAAACAAGTAAAGTAGATGAAATACCTTCAGCAACTGAAGAAAACAAGGTTGTTGAAGAGGAAGAAAAGGACGCTGAACCAATAGTTGAAGAAACGCTTGCAGAAGCAGAATCAAAAGAAGATAATGTCAATTCAGCATATATTCAAACATCCACAGGAAGAGTAAATCCAACTCAACCTTATCATGTGATTGCTGGAGCATTCCGAGAAAAGGCAAATGCAGAACGATTTAGAGATCGATTGAGAGAAAATGGTAACTCCAATTCAGAGATTATTGGAGAATTTGACAGATTATTTATCGTAAGTGCAAGTTCACATCAAAGTATGGAGGAAGCACAAAATTCACGAAAAAGTAATTCAACTATTACCCAATCTTGGATTTTCCAGTGGCCTTAAAGTCGTTTCATTAAATCAAGTAATCGATTCGAATAACCTGCTTCATTGTCATACCACCCAACAACTTTTATCATATTGTTCACAACACTCGTGAGTTCTGCATCAAACAAGCAGCTATTAGGATTTCCAATCACATCGACAGATACTATTGGGTCCTCGGTATAAGCCATAATGCCTTTCAAATAAGTTTCGGATGCCAATTTCATAGCGGCATTGATTTGTTCAACACTTGGAGGATTGCGCACTACCATTGTTAAATCAGTGAATGAGCCATCTGGAACTGGCACTCGAACACCACAACCACCTATCTTTCCCTCCAATTCAGGAAAAATTTTCGTAATTGCTTTTGCCGCTCCAGTTGATGTGGGAACAATTGATTCTGCAGCCGCACGTCCTCTTCTCAGATCTTTGTGAGGCGCATCATGTAAACGTTGATCTGATGTGTAACTGTGAATAGTTGTAATATAGGCACTTTCTATATTGCAAAGCTCCATCATAACCTTTACCATCGGAGCGGCGTTATTGGTCGTACAAGAAGCATTCGAAACAATTACATCACTATCCTCTAATATTTCGTCATTAACTCCAAGTACTATTGTTTTAATTTCGTCACTATTAGCAGGTGCAGAAATAACAACTTTCTTTGCCCCACCAATTAAATGCTTTGAAGCTGCTTCGCTTGTTAAAAACAATCCAGTAGATTCTAATACGATTTCTACACCATAACTAGCCCATTGAATATTCTCTGGTTGTTTTTCACTGATGAAAATTATGCGCTTTCCATTTTCAAAAACCAGATGATTTCCTTCAATTACAAAAGAATGTTTCAATCCTCTGTGAATGGAATCGTACTTTAAAAGATGCGCCAAAGTAGCAATTGGTGCTAAATCATTCACAACTGCAACATTTACTTCTGTGCTTTCAAGTGTTAGCCGCGTAAAATAACGACCTATTCTTCCAAAACCATTGACACCTATTGTTTTCATTGCATTTGTTTTTATCAAAGTTAAGCAAGTTTCGAGATGTCTGACCAACTTTATGAACGAAAAAAAAAGCGGCTTCATTAATGAAACCGCTTTTATCTATTTTATTTTTTGTTAGTATCTAACTTGAACGAATCCTTGCTTAGTGATTTCTTCTTCTGCACCAAAGAACTGTGCTTTTATAATGTAGAAGTATGTTCCTTCTTCAACAACCGTTCCTCCAGAGGTTCTTCCGTCCCAACTTCCGTTTGGATCAGTGTACTCATAAATTTTATTACCCCAACGGTTTAAAATTGCACAATTAAAGGTTTCAAGCCCTTCATATTGCACGAACCATGTATTATTTCCCACTGTTGAAGACAAAGAAATAACGTTAGGCGCTTCAATAGAACATATTTCTACCTGAATAGTTGCTGTATCAGAATATGAGTGACAAACATTACTTCCTGTTACAATGTAATCTCCCGGACCATTAACTACAATACTTGGACCGGTTGCTCCTGTATTCCATACAAAATCACTTACAGTTGGGTTTTGATTCGCATAAATTGTGTATTCAGTTCCTAGACAAATTGTAGTATCCAATACTTGTGTGTAAGCAAATGGAGGATATACAATTGTAGATGTAACAGATATACCACAATAATTATCTGTAAAAGTAACATCATAAGTACCAGGTGTAGATGTCCAAATTTCAGGATTACTTTCAAAAGTACTAGTCGCGAAATGAACAGCTGTATCTGAAGCCGTCCAAACACCACCATCCCAAGAAATCGTATTTGTTACTTGATATAATAGGTTACATGCTACTACATCTGGGAAAATACTCGGAGGAATAATTTGCGTAATTTCCGAAGAAACAGAATTGTTACAAACATTATCGGTAAACGTAATGATGTAATTACCAGTCGATGATGCATTGATTGTTGGATTTAATGTTGTTGTCGATGGAGTAAATGTTACGTTCGGAGATGATGCAGACCAAACACCACCAGTGCTATATGCTTGTGTCCCGGTAATAGGAAAGGTGAGAGAACACAACGACGTATCATTGAATATAATCGGATAAGGCGGATAGGTTATCGTCGCGCTAACAGGCGTGTTACATGCAATGTCAGTGAAGGTGACGGTATAAGTTCCGGCTGTGGTACTATTTATGACCGGATTGACGACATTTGCATTTGGCAAGAAAGATAAGTTTGGAGCACTAGTAGTCCAGGTTCCACCAGCAACCGATGTTGTACCAGCAACTTGGAAAGTGAAATCACAACCAATTGTATCATTGAAAATCTCAGGTAATGCTTGTACTAACAATGAAACAGTCGTGTCGTAAGGACAACCAAAATCATCAACAATATTAAATGTATAAGAATAGTTTCCTGTTACATTTGGCTGAACAACAATTAGTGTATCTGTTTGACCTGAAATAATTGTTGGATCTGGAGACCAGAAACTATTATTAACCGTATTTTGGTAACTTCCTAATCCAGGGAAATAAGAACCATCGAAGTATAATCCCCATTCGAAAATATAACCATCATCAATACCTAAGTTGTCTTGCACAAAGATTGTCCAATTACCATTCACAGGACAGCCAGCAAAACTTGCAAACGTAGTTTCAGGTGCATATGTGTTAGCAGAATTCATAGAGTTACCAGCAGAAAGATTAGGTGTTCCAGCAATAAAAGCAACAGGAACTGTATTTCCAAGATTTTGTGTCATTGGACCAATATCATTGAAAACAGAACTAAAGCAATATTCCCAACCTACACCAGCGCCGCCGCCTCCAGCATCATCAAAAGGATGGCCTAAGAAGGTACCTCCTCCACTATTTCCACCAGGAATGTTTCCGGGACTATAGGAATTGACTAACGGTACAATTTGACCAGATGGGCATTGTAACCAAATTTCTAAGTCACCCAAATAAGAGTGCTCCATCGTAATACATACTTGATTCAATGATTGCGCGTCATTTATTACGGATCCGGATGGAAAACCACCTATCGTAATCGGCGCTTGATATTGCTGACCAGAACCATCTGGTAGATAGGTCAAACCAGCAAAGTTACCACCTAAATTAAATGTACCTGGCGGTATGTCAACACCAACAGTGTCTTGCGCAGTTACACCACCAATCAACTCTGTACTTTCACCTAAACATATAATTGGATCTAATGGACCTGTTCCTGCAAAACTTGGAAGCTGAGATACACGCACTTTACATCTCATTCGCTCTTGTTGCGGGAATTGATCTGTTGCAACAACATCCACTAAATATCCTGCTCTCGCGGGTGGAGTAAACCAAATTGTATCATTGTTCGGATAAACACCACCATCTGTAATTTCCCAGTTAAAATTGATTGATGAGTTAACGTTCTGAGAATAACCATTTCCTGAAGCTTCTTGTGAATAAGGGAAAATAGGTTTAGCAATAAACATGATACTATCACCAAAGCAAACATCGACATAGCCTGTGTCTATTGGGTTTAAAGCATTTGCTCCCACGCCGTTAATATAGGCCTCAATGTGCGGTTCAAAAGGCTGAAATTGGTTTCCACACTGAACATTGGCTAACCAACCAGTCCCTTCATTTGCTCCATCAGATACAAATTCAATTGTCAAACAACCACTTGGATTGTTCCATGTAGCTTGATGTGTAAATCCTGTTGGATCTGTTACAGAATTGTGAATGCCTAAAAGTGGAGACGCTGTTGTTGGACCATCGTATACGTATATAAAATCACTGCCATCAACATTAAATGTATACCCAGCATTAATGGCCATTGTGATAGACATCTTTGTACCAGTAATTGGATTTGAATCCGGACCTAATGTAGGACAAAAAGTGGTGGTACCTGTATAATTTGGCGGGTAATTTCCTGCAGCTCCTGGATCTTGGAAGTTGTTTGCAGCTGTACCGAATACACTACAATCAGCAGGGTTGCTTTCAGGATATCCTGGGTCGCCCATATTAACCATTTGAGCAAAACTGCTCATTGAAACAGTCGCTAAAAGAACAACAAAAAGTGCTTTAATAAATTTCATTATTTCTTATTTTGAAGTTCGTGATTCAATACCCATTTTGACTTAACAACTAGCATTTTTGAGGTGCCTTCAATCATGAAATATTGATTTTGGTCTAGTATTTTTAAACCAAGATCAGCATAACAGGGAACGTTAGTTCCCATTAGTTTTATCGTTTGAATCCCTGCAATATCCTTTCCTTTTGGAGCATCGGAAAAGTAACATGCGTTATCTAAGCCATAGGCTAATACTTTCATATCAGCAGGTGTTTCTTTTTGGATTTGAGTTAATTCCTCTACTGAATAAGATTTCAGTAAACGATTGTCATAATCTTGCGAAAACGCAAGCGAACTCGTTAACAATGGGAAGCAAAAAATGAGAAGTCGTTTCATAATTCTAGTTTGATAAAAAGCAAGACTTGTAATGTGAATAAATAGTTGCATTTGGGGATAAAAGTTCCGAAAATGAACACGGTAAAGTTAATTATATAAGTTAGTTTTGCAAGGCATTAACAAAGCAGTTTTATGGAAAATATTGAATTGGAAAAA
>JBIIKG010000091.1:0-10947 GCA_044233275.1 Crocinitomicaceae bacterium
GTCTACAACTCAAAACGACCAAATTGGTCATTAAAACTCAAAACCCCGGATCAGATTTATCTGGCCGCATAGAGATAGAAGTAAGATTAACAATGTGTCTACTTATATCAGGACATGACACCTCTATCTCTGACCTCTAGCCTCTATCTCTAACCTCTAGAATCCACCACAATCTTCTACGTATTTTTACGTAATTCCATTTAACAAAGTATCAAAATGATTATGTAGCCGCTTTGAATGACGGATATTTGTAGAGTTATCAATCGAAAGAAAGATAATTCATAGTAGAGTAGTAGTTAGGTAGAGTTTTTAGGTTTAGGTTCAGAAAAAGTCGTTCGTCAGACCAACGGCTTTTTCTTTTTTATCTCCAGCCTCTATCTCTAACATCTAACATCTAACATCTATCTCTAGCCTCTATCTCTATCCTCTAACTTCTAGACATATCCTTTTTCAATTGCCCAACGACTCAATTGCGCAGCGTTTGGAATCTCTAATTTTTTCAGAATATTATGACGGTGAGTATCAACTGTTCGAGAAGAGATAAATAATTTATCTCCAATTTCTTTAGAAGTCATTCCTGTTGAAATGAGTTTGATAATTTCAATTTCTTTAGTGGTTAGTTCTTTTTTAGCTTCTGCATTCTCAGATTGCACTTGCATCATTGAACTAAAATATCGATCTTTTATCTCAGCTGCTATATAAATTTCACCTGCAAAAACCTTATGAATTGCTTCTATCATTTCCGAACGATCACAATTTTTACTTAAGTACCCTTTCGCACCAACGGAAATCAAACGTTTCACAATAGAAATATCACTGTGAAGTGATAAACCAATGATTTTTGTTTTAGGTAAACTATTAGTAATTGTTGCGGTTGCATCTATACCATTACTCTCTTTCAGATTAATATCCATTAAAACGATATCTGGTCGATAACCGATACAAAGTTCATAGGCATCTTTCGCATTGTCTGCTTCAGCAATGACTTTAAAGTTCTCTTGGCTTTCTAAAATCATTTTCCAAGCTTGAGTTATAAGCTTATGATCCTCTACAATAAGTATTTTAATTACTTCTGACATGTTTCGCGATTGAAGTTGAATTGCAATTGCAAGTATCTAAAGATAGGTAAAAATGTTTGAAAATCGAACTATATTTTTTACATAAATCATTTTGTCTGCCTAAAACGCAGAAATGTGGGGGGAGGTCAACCTTCCGAGACCCTTGCTAACACTAGTACTACGCATATATACTTAGTGCATAACGTGTTTTTTTGTAGTCTACCTAGAGGGATTGCTGTATTTCCACTTTGTTAGCCCCTTCATTTAAAAAAAAGCGACCACAATCGCCATTCCTTTGCTTCATACAACTAAAACAATATGTTATGAATGCAACTAAATTAAAATTATCGATCTTCAGTTTTGCAACATTATTTTTTGCAACAACAGGTTTAAGTCAAACTGGAAAAGTTTGGACAACCATCTCTTCAATCTCATCTCTTGAGTTGAACAATCAAAACGGAACGTTAACAAGTAAGAATAGTGAATTGAATTCACTTTTCACTCAGTTAAATGTGAATTCAATTACAAAAGCTTTCCCTGCTGCAAAAAGTGAAGCTTTAGTAAACGTTTATGAAATCTCTTGTGCTTGCGATGAGAATGACCTTTTACAAGGTATCGCACGTAAATCAACCTTGTTTTTAAATCCAACTTTAGCACCTACGTATGAGTCATTAGAAGTGCCAAATGATTATTCAACGGTTTTCTCAAATGATTATGCCTTGAATTTGATCAACGCGCAAGGTGCGTGGGACATTACAAGAGGCGACACTTCAGTTGTGATTGCTATTTCTGATGCGAACTATCATTTAGGTCACGAAGAATTAGTTGGTAAGTACAACTATGTTACTCCAAATTCTAATACAGATTATTCACACGGTACAGCAGTGGCAACAACGGCTGCTGGAAATACAAATAACTATTTAGGTAAGAGTTCAATTGGTTACAACAGTAGATTACAGTTAAGAGCAATGAACTACAATGAATTACTTGAAGCAACATATTCAGGTGCACGTATAGTGAATGTAAGCTGGACATCTGGATGTTATACTAATTCTTATGCGCAAGCAATCGTTGATGAGGTATTTGCAAATGGAACTGTTATAGTTGCTTCAGCAGGAAATGGCAGTACATGCGGTGGATCAAGTAACTTAGTTTATCCTGCAGCATTGAATCACGTAATTTCTGTTTCAAGTGTTGGACCAAATGATAACCACGAGCGTTACATCGGAAACCCTGCATCAACTCACCAACATAATGCTACAGTAGACATTTGTGCTCCAGGTTATGATGTGGCTTTAACAATTGCACCAGGTAACTACTTAACAGGAAATGGAACTTCATTTGCAGCGCCATACGTATCAGGTACAATTGCTCTAATGTTGGCGGTGAATTCTTGCTTAACACCGGAGGAAATAGAATTTATTTTGAAAGAAACAGCTGTTAACATTGATGATTTGAATCCTGCTTACGCTGGTCGATTAGGAGCTGGACGAATGGATGCAGCAGCTGCAGTATTAATGGCTTCGACATTTAATAAATTGAACATCACAAGTTCGAAAGCAGTTGATTGTGTTGATTACAGTCAATCAGTTAGCTTAACTGTTGATGGAGGTGTTGCACCATATACTACTGTTTGGAGCAACGAACAAGTAGGAATGACATTAAATAACGCATCAGCAGGTATAGTTTATACTGCAATTGTAAAAGATAGCACTGGTTGTGTTGGAAGTTTTTCTACTCAATTCGATGTTTTATTACCTATGACGTATACCTCAGATATCGAATCTGTAAAATGCTTCGGAACAAATACAGGTGCGATTGACTTAGAAGTGAATGGTGGTTCTACAAACTATACATACGTATGGAACAATGGTGAAACAAGTCAAGATATTTCTTCTATCGCAACTGGGACATACAATGTAACGGTAACTGACGGAAACGGCTGCGTATTGACTGAAACATTTGATATTACTTCTCCTTCAGCTTTGGTAAGTTCTGTGAATCACGTAAATGGAGCATTCAATCAAACAACATCGATTGATGTAACTGTAAACGGTGGTGCTTTTCCATATTCATATTCTTGGAATAATGGAGCAACAACAGAAGATTTAGTAAATATTCCAGCAGGATTTTACGAAGTGGAGATTGTAGATGCAAATGGCTGTGTAAGTTCTGAAAATGCAACAATTACAGGAGCAGTATTAGTTGGACTTGACAATTTACTTGACAAAGAAATCAATATCAATGCTTCTTCAGCTATTTCAACCTCAACTGCAGGAATAGAAGAAATGAACCAAGAATCAGTGAATGTTTATCCAAATCCAGCAGCAAATGGTCGCACAACGATTACTTGGGAAAACATGGATGTAACAACGATTGTTGTATATGATGTGACAGGTAAAATGTATAAATCAATGGATCAAGTTCAAAACGCACAACAAGTTGAGTTAAATGAAATGGCGAGTGGTCACTACTTCATTCACTTAATGACAGCAAACGGAGATAAATTAGTTAAGAAAGTAAGCTTTATATAATTCAAGACCCGCTAAACAACCAATGTTTTAGTTGTATAAAATAGAATTGGTTGCTTCAACTGTTTTAGCGTGTACAAATCCAGGATTCCTTAGTTGGGACCTGGATTTTTTGCTTTTGAATAACTATACGTAATCATCCATATCATCTTCCACTTTCTTGAAGTAAAAGAGTCCTGAGATAAATAGGATAAAAATCACTCCAAAGGAAACAAACATAAGTGAACCTGGCGCTTCTCCTCCAAAAACAGCCCAACGAAAACCTTGTACCACTCCAGCCATTGGATTTAAATAATAAATCGCAGCGGCCCATTTGGGTAATTGTTGCATCGCAAATTCTGCTGGATAAGCTATTGGGGTAACGTATAAACCAATTTGGACCATGAAAGGCACGATATGTTGAAAATCTCTGTAGCGAACTGTTAAAGCGCTTAGCCAAATTCCGACACTCAAAGCGGCAATCATTCCAACAAATAAAAAAACAGGTGCTAGCCAAACGTTTGCACTTGGACCAATTCCAAAGTAAATCATCAGAATAATCATCAATACAAGCGAAATGCCCATATCGATTAATCCAACTGCTGCTTTAGAAAGTGGAATAATTAATCGAGGAAAATAGATTTTTTTTACCATTCCTTGATTGGCAATAATCGAAGATCCTGCATTTGACATTACGAAGGCAAAATATGTCCAAATAGTCATGCCTGTCATGGCAAATAGTAAATAAGGAATATCGGTTTTAACCCCCACAAACTTTCCAAATACCAAGGAAAGAATGGCAAGTGTGACGACTGGTTGGAGAATCGCCCAAAGCAAACCAATCGTTGTTTGTGCGTAGCGCACCCGAAAATCTCTCTATGTCAAAGTGATGAATAAATCCTTATAGCGATATAATTCTTTGAAATCAGGGACTATGCTCGATTTAGAAGCGTCAATTATTTTATGATTTTCAGCCAAGTTGTTTTCTTTTTTGCAAATATAGAGAATAGAAGTTAGATGCTGGAAGTTAGATGCTAGAAGTTAGATGCTGGTGTCTGTGTCATTTCCTGATAAAAGTAGACACATTATTAAACGAACTTCGATCATTAAGCGGCAAGAAATATGTTTTCTTCCATTCGAATTATGAATCTTCAGCTTCCCAATCCTGAAGGCCATTTCCAACACCACTAAATTGATTAACTTTTTCGATTACCGCTTCATTTCAGCAAGTAAAAACACATAGTTAGTCCTACGGTTAACTAGCAGTTGTTAATAGGTAAATGCTTTTATTTTGTCTTAATGGGGCATCTAAAATAGGGGGTGACTAGAAGACACTAAATACCTTTGTAGTGTTCAAGAATTATAATAAAATGAAGTTATGAAAACAAGTAGAAAATTAAAAATCACTTTAGTGCTTTTTTGTCTTTTGGGGATTAGTTCTATAACAATTGCCCAATCAACACTGAAGATCAATGTTAAAACATATGATGATGATTGCAATGGAAGTTCCAAAAGAAGTATCAGTTCTCAGGTAAGCGGGGGAGTTGCTCCATATTACTTGCTCTGGAGTAATGGTTCTACCAAGCCAAATTTACAAGGTTTAAAAAGCGGAAAATACATTCTACGGGTTTCTGATTCAAAAGGAAATGTTGCTGAAAAAGAAGTAATAATCAATAAACCTGAACCTTTAAGTAAAAAAAGCAGCCCTAATCACTATGTTTTGTATCAACCATTGGGTGTGCTCGTTGATATTGACGTGAAGGGTGGAACTTCTTTTACGAATTCAGAGGAGCCTTATAAGATAAAAATAGATGATCAATCCTCATTTAGCTCGCCACTTTCAAATGGTCTGCATAAAATCACGATTGAAGATGCTAAAGGTTGTAAATTAGAAAAGGAAATGATTTTGAGCTTTTATAAAGAAGAAAATAGTGACGTTGATAATACCGCTCAAAATTTAAATAAGTAAGATCAACCTTGCAGTGAGGCGCACTGCTAGCGATTGTGCAGTATTTTGAATTGAGTTTACATCAATTTTTTAAGGAGATAGATAGTTAAAGAAAGCCGGCGCTTCGACAAGCTCAGCGACCGGTATCTATTTTCTATGTCAGCGATCGGTTCTTTTTTTGGCTCAGCGACCGGTATCTATTGTTTTATTGATCAATAGCCTGAAACTTTTTGTGATTTTAAATTGGTTGATTTGTTTGGTTCGTAAAAAACAAATCTCAGTTCTAACCTCTAGCTCTAAATTCTAGCTCTAACCTCTAGCTCTAAATTCTAGCTCTAAATTCTAGCTCTAACCTCTATCTCTAGCCTCTATTGAAAAACCTTCGCGCCTTCAGAACAATTCTGGCAGATATCAATTTGATTGCGACCTGTTAAAATGGCTTGACGGAAATTTCTATAGGTTTTATTTTTCCAAATCTTTTGAAAATCCGCAGTATCAATGGATCCCAAAACATGCTGCGCATCTTTGTCGAAACAACAAGGGACAACTTTTCCGTCCCAGGTGATTACACTGCCCGACCACATACGCCAACAATGGTTACCGGTTGCATGTTTTAGTTTATACGTTCCATCTGATTGACGCGCATAACGTGAATATTTTTCGTTTTCAGGCAACAAGGAATTCCCATTTTTATAATCGTATACTTGCGCCGTTTTGATGCGCACTTCATCAATTCCCAATTCATTTCCAAGTGTAAAAATTGCTGGAATTTCATGCTCGTTTGGTTTAACCGCTAAAAATTGAAATATCAAGTGCGGTGTTGCAGATTTCTTTTCTTTTTTGGCTGCAATAAGTAGCTTACTTGCCTCAATTACTTTGGCTAAGTTGCCATGAACGCGATAGTTTTCGTAGGTTTCTTGTGTTAGTCCGTCAATGGAGATGATTAGTCGATCCAAACCTGAATCAATGATTTCTTCCGCTTTTTGCTGGTCAATGAAATGTGCGTTGGTGGAAGTTGCTGTGTAAATTTTATGCTTTTTGGCTTGACGAATCAACTCCAAAAATTGGGGATGCAAAAAAGGTTCTCCTTGGAAATAGTAGTTGATGTAAAAAACGGACTTACTTACTTGATTCAGCATTTTTTCATGTAAAGCGAGATCGAGTTTCCCTGTTGGTCGTGTAAATTGTTTTAAGCCGCTTGGACATTCAGGACATCCTAAATTACAAGCTGTTGTGGGCTCAATTGATAAAGAAAATGGTTTTCCCCATGTAACAGCTCTTTTCGTGAGGCGCGATAAATAATAGGATTTTTTTAAGAGAATGAGGTTCCAAATTCGATAAATCGAAAGGTGTTTTAGTATTCGAAAAGAATCACTCATCGCTGACATTGTTCAAAGATAGGCATTAGGAGTGAGATAGAGGCCTGAGGCAATAGGATTCAGATTGAGTTTGTTATATCGTTTTTCGAAAGTTTCATTAATGCTCAAGTTGATTGTGGCTATAATCTTGATTTTTGGTAGCGGATTAAACCGAAAAGTAATTTTGAAATTTCGTTCAATTGTTCTGTAAGGTTTAAATATTCTTCTTTTTTCAAGTATTGAAGATTTGTAGAAATTTCGAGTTGGGTGTCCAATTCAGCCGCAGATCCGAGCGCGATGTGGAGGAATTGAATATATTCTTTGGAATAATTCCGAGCAGAGCCTTCGGCGATATTGGATGGTATAGAAATAGATGCTCTGCGGATTTGATTGGTTATCCCAAAAACTTCCTTTTGAGGATAATTTTCTGTTAATTGATAAACAGTGGTAACAAGTTGAATACTTTTTTGATAAACTAGTAAGTCTTTATAGCTTGTCATTTTTATAAAATTTAGATTAGGTTACATGAAGATACTTTAATTCTTTTAAAAATCCTACACCCTTTAACTTCCTCTCTAAAGCCTAACGCCTAAAGCCTAATTAACTATATTTACCGCATGAAACATCTGCTTTTTATCAGCTTCTTTTTCTCTCTTTTAAGCCTTTTTGGTCAAAAGAGCTATTTCCTAAAAGATAGTTTTACGCAAGAGAGTATCCCTTTTGTGAAGGTTAAGCCAGCTGGTGCAACACCTTTTTTGGCAGATATTGATGGCGTTTTTAGCGTAGGGAATGATATTCTAAATGTTGAGATTAAAACAAGTGGTTACAGAGATACAATGGTCAATTTGGAGAATTGTGTCGACAACGTAATTTTTCTTCAACCGACAATACAAAATGTAAAAGAAGTAATGGTCACAGCAGGAGAAAACCCAGCACATCGCATTATTGATAAAGCCATTGCGAATAGGAAGTTAAATAACCCAATGGAAAATGATGCTTTTCAATATGAAAGTTATAGCAAATTCATTTTCGACATAAATCGAGAGGAAATAGACCGCGTTTTAGCCCAGAAAGGAGATACAACACTTTCGAAAATTCAAGAATTTTTAGATCAACAGTATTTGTTCATGTTGGAAAGCGCCTCAACACGAACATTCATTCCACCAGCGCGTGATAAAGAAGAAATTACAGCTTACAAAGTTTCAGGCTTTACCGATCCAATGTTGTCCACTTTTGCCAATGAAATGCAGTCCTTTTCGTTTTATGAAAATCAAGTTCAACTGCTTGGAAAGAATTACATCAATCCAATCGCATTTGGCGGTACCAATCGCTATTTATTTATTCTACAAGACACAACTGTCGTCGGAAAAGATACCACATTCACCATCTTTTACCGACCGCGAAAAGGAAAGAACTTTGAAGGTATGACGGGACAATTATACATTAATACAAATGGATATGCGATTGAAAAAGTGATTGCGTCGCCCTACTCTGATACCTTGACGAACAAAGTGAAAATTGTACAAGAATATGCTTTTTCGAATGGTAAAAAATGGTTTCCGAGTAAGTTGAGTACTGAAATTATTATGAGTAGTTTGAACTTTTCCACTCAACTAAAACAAACTTTTTTAGAAGGAAAGGGTAGTACTTACATTAAGAATATTTCCTTTGATTTAGACCCTGAAAGTAAGAAAGGGTTTGACAATGTCTCAGTGACCACTAGCGATGAAGCAGGTGAGGTAAAAGATGAAATTTGGGATTCTTTGCGCATTTATTCTATCACCGAAAAGGAAAGTCGCACTTATAAAGTGATTGACAGTATTTCGAAAGCAAACAACCTTGATCGTCGCTTGGCTACGCTTAAAATACTCACAGAAGGAAAGATCCCATTGGGTTATTTTAACCTGGATATTTCGCGCTTAATCAATTTCAATTTATACGAGGGTTACCGTTTTGGTGGTGGATTGGAAACATCTAAAAAGTTGATGAAACCGGTCGTTATTGGTGGATATGTAGCTTGGGCCAATCGCGATAAAGTTTGGAAATATGGAGCTTATTCGACCATCCATCTTTATCGTAAGAAAGGTATAAAATTGGATTTACGTTACCAGGATGATGTTATGGAACGTGGTGGAGTAGGTTTTCAAAAAGACTTGTTTTCATTGACAGGAACAGCGATGTATCGCAATCTTTTTATGAAGTACATGGATCATCAACGCTTAGCTGAAGCAGTGTTTTCTGCCAATATCAAATCGAACATCAAAGTGAGTATTGGTGGGAATTTTCAACGCGTTTGGTTTAACAGTGGATACCAATTCAAGCAATTGGATGAAAACAATCAGAGCTTTAGCATCTCACAAGCAGATGTTGCTGAAGCGAGTTTAGAGTTTATTTGGAATATCCGTGAAAGGGTAATGGTATTGGGTGATCAACGAGTTTCTAAAGGAACTGCTTATCCGAAAATCCGATTTAAAGTGGCAAAGAGTCTTCCCGGATTTTATTCTGCCCAATTCGATTACACACGCTTAAACATAGACATTCAACAAGATATCCCCATTCTTGCTTTGGGAAAATTTGCTTGGTGCTTATCTGGTGGACAAACAATTGGCGATGTGCCACTTTTCTTACAACAAGTTGGAAATGGAACAGGTCGAAATTGGAATTTATCGGTAAAAAACACCTTTGAAACAATGGCGCCGGGAGAATTTTATCATACTCGACAAGCTGGACTTTTCACACGTATGGAATTCACTAAATTCAAAACGAACGCAAAATGGAATGAACCACAAATTGTTTTGCATCACGCAATCGGATATGGTCAAATGAACCTCAAATCATCTCATAATCTGGACTTTCAATCAATGGATAAAGGATTCTTCGAAGGTGGTGTGATACTAAATAATGTAATCGTTTCTGGTTTCAGTGGAATCGGAATAGGTGCGTTCTATCGCTATGGTTCCTATTCTTCAACGGATGCTATAAAGAATTTATACTTGAAGTTGAGTGTAAGTTTTAACTAGAAGTTAGAAGTTAGAGGTTAGAAGTTAGAGGTTAGAATTTAGCTCTAGCCTCTAACTTCTATCTCTAGCCTCTAACTTCCAGCCTCTAGCCTCTAACTTCTATCTCTAGCCTCTAACTTCCAGCCTCTAGCCTCTAATTTCTAATCCCTAAAAAAAAGCTCTCAACTCCATACCACCCGAATGAATGGTTCGATTGTTTTCTGATTTGCGACCATTGTATTGCAAGGAAAGCTGCAGGTTTCTTGAAACTGAACGCTGGTAGCTAAAATTCCAGGTGTAGTTTGTTCCGGTGCGCAATCCTTCTAACATTTCGAAACCAAGGGCCGAATTTTCATTTCCATTGTAATCAATTTGCACCAGTTTAATTCCACCCTGTAAACTTCCCTTATCTGCTTGATTGTACTTAAACGTAGAACCGATTTCTGCAACCAATGCTTTTTCTCCACCAAATTCAGCTGCATTCTGCTTGTCGGAATATTTACTATCTAAGGTGATTCTAAAACTTGTATTTGGTTGAAAAATGAAACTTGGTTGGATGAAATAATAGGATAGCAAGTAATTTCTTCCAGAAGTATAATCTGCATTCGATTCTTTTGTTCCGATTTGACCTTTTGACTCAATTGAAAATACGCGTTTTATGTTCCAACGAAAGGACAATTCATGATAGGTATTGGCACGCGAATCGAATCCTGTCGCCAAAAGTGTTTTATTTCGAACATCTTGAAAGGTATATTCTCCACCAAAAATGGATGAGGTACGATTAAAGAAAAGGGTATTCCTCAGGTTCGTATTCGCAGCTATCAAATTCGTGTCTCTAATCTGAGTTGAAAATGGATTAAATGCATCAGCTCCAGTGAATAGGTTTGTTTTGCGATTGATTCGCACCCTCGCTTGGTCGGAAAAACGCGAGAGTAATTTTAAAAAGCCTTTTTTAGAAGACCAGATACGCTCCGGTCGCCAATAAACGGACTGATTCAATTCATTCGAATAGGTTTTAATGTATTGATTACTTGGCGTAAAAACCCGCACATAATTCGCTTGATCGACGAATTG
>JBIIKG010000007.1:0-35423 GCA_044233275.1 Crocinitomicaceae bacterium
CTCGTGGGCCTATCCACAAAGAGGTTTGGATTTTATTTTTAAAGATCAATTTGGTTACAATGGCGACCTAGACCATCAGTTGTTTCCAAATAAATCTCGAGATGAGTTTCAAAGACTAATATTGAAACCCGGCGCAAGTGATAATTACCCATTTGAAAATGGGGGTGCGCATATTCGTGATGCGTTTGTGCATACGTTGTCTCAAAATGCAGAGTTAAAATTAGATGAAAGAACATGGAGGCCTTGTGTGCTTTATGTTAATGGTCAATATTGGGGGGTTTATGAAATTCGAGAAAAAGTAGATGATCATGATTTTACCAATTACTATGCAGATCAGGATGAATACAATCTTCAATTTTTAAAAACGTGGGGAGGAACTTGGGAGGAATATGGAGCTCCAAATGCGCAAACAGATTGGGACGCTTTGCGTACATATATTGCGACAAACAATATGGGAAATGCTGCTAATTTTACGTATGTTGATAGTCAATTAAATTGGGAATCATTGGTTGATTATTTTGTTCTTAATTCTTATATCGTAAGTCAAGATTGGTTAAATTGGAATACAGCATGGTGGCGAGGATTAGATCCTCTTGGTGATAAAAAGAAATGGCGCTATACGCTGTGGGATATGGACGCATCTTTTGGGCATTATGTAAATTATACAGGAATTCCTGATGTGACTGCAAATGCTGATCCATGTAACGTAGAAAACTTGCCAAATCCAGGTGGACAAGGTCACACAGATATATTGCAAAAATTGATTGATGAAAACCCAATTGTGGAGCAATACTATATTACACGTTATATAGATCTTGTTAATACTTTTTATTCATGTGATTACATGAATCAGCTATTAGATAGTATGCTCAATGAAATTGCACCCGAAATGCCAGGACACGTTGCAAGATGGGGTGGATCAATGGCGGGCTGGAATAATAATGTACAAGACTTAAGGGATTTTATTGACGCTAGATGTTTAGCACTTGAACAAGGGTTAATTGATTGTTACACATTAACAGGACCTTTCCCGGTAACTTTCAATGTGACTCCTCCTTTGGCTGGAGAAATTAAAGTGAATTCTTTATGGGCACCAACTTATCCTTGGGCAACAGAATATTTTGGTGGAATTAGTACGAATGTAATTGCGAAAGCGAATCCCGGTTTTATATTCGATCATTGGGAATTTACAACTGGTCCAATGGCCCTTGGTATTATTGAAGATACGAATGCTATTAATATTTTGGGTCCAGAAAATATCGTTGCTGTTTTTGTTATCGATAATCCAGATTTGGATGGAGATGGGTGTTTAAATGTAGATGAGATTGCTGCAGGTACAGATCCTAACAACCCAGATACAGACGGTGATGGTGAAAATGATTGTGCGGAAATTGGAGCTGATCCAGCGAATCCATTAGATACAGACGGTGACGGAATAATTGATGGTTTAGAATCATCTACGACTGATACAGATGGTGATGGTGTAAATAATGAGGCTGATCCAGCTAATACTGACCCTTGTATTCCAAACATCAACGCAGGTCCTTGTGATCAAGATGGTGATGGTCTTACAAATGCACAAGAAACAGCTCCTGGAACAGATCCAACAAATCCTGATACAGATGGTGATGGTATCAATGATGGAAGTGAAGTAACCGGAGGTTCTGATCCTTTAGACCCATGTGATCCGGATGATTCATCATCCGATTGTCAAGTAGATACGGATGGCGATGGTTTAACAGATGCACAAGAAAATGTATCATGCACCAGTCCAACAAATGCAGATACGGACGGTGACGGAATATCTGATGGAGTTGAAACAACAAATGGAACTGATCCTTGTGATGAATGTGATCCTAATAATTCTTCTCCAAACTGTGGACTTGGATTCTTTATACCATCTGGATTCTCTCCAAATGGAACTGGAAACGCAATGAATGATGAGTTAATATTATTTGTTGGAAGAGATGTGATATCGTTTACGTTTTCTATTTATGATCGCTGGGGAAATAAAATGGCTCAAACTAGTGATAAAACATTTACTTGGGACGGAACGTACGATGGCAAAGAATGTAATGCAGGAGTTTATGCCTATATGCTAGAAGTGAAATTCGACACAGGAGTTTCTGAAACGCGATCAGGTAACATCACTTTAATTCGTTAATTATGCGTTTGTTATCACTTAGTATTTCGGCTCTTCTTGCAGCAGGTTTATCTGCACAAGACATTCATTTTACGCAAACAGCACAAACGCCTTTATTAATAAACCCTGCCGCGGCTGGGGTTTATGATGGTTGGGAACGCGTAATTATCAATCATCGCAATCAATGGTTGGGAGCAGGCACACAATTTATGACAACCAATATTGCGGCGGATGCCAATTTTGGAAAATCAAGAATGAATGATAAAGCGCATTTAGGTTTAGGAGTTTCGTTTTACAATGACATCGGTGGTGATTCAAAGTTTGGAATGCAAAAAGGTTCATTGACGTTAAGCGGAATCTTACCTGCTGGAAACGGACATATTTTTTCTGCTGGTATCCAGGGCGGTTTTGCATCGCGCAATGCGGATTTATCTCGCTTGAATTGGGCATCCCAATGGAATGGAACTGGATTCGATCAAACGATTATTTCAGGTGAAGCAAATAATTCAACTTCTTTCCGGTACATTGACGCTGGTGCAGGATTGTTTTATACCTATGATGCGGGACAAAATTCATTTCAACGTAATAATGATTTCAAACTTCAAGTTGGTTTTTCTGGATATAATTTAAATCGACCTTATTTGAAGTATGCGACCGTTGATGGTGATCGTTTATACCGAAAGTGGATTGGTCATGCAAGTATCGTTGGTGATATTGCTGGATCAAGAATAGCGTATGATGCAAGTGTTGTTCAAGTGATTCAAGGTCCACACAAGGAAACTATAATTGGAGCTATGTTGCGTTATCGTTTTTCTGATGGAACAAAAATCACTGGAAACTATCAGGATGCCTTTGTAGGATTTGGAGCATATTATCGCCATAAAGATGCTATTGCCCCTTCAGTTATGGTCGATTTCAAAGGGTTTAAGTTTGGCGTTTCTTACGACATCACTATTTCTGCTTTGAGAAAAGCGTATTCTGGAGGTTCATTGGAATTCTCATTATCGTACACGAATCTCAGTCACGCACTATTTAAAGGAAGAAGAAGATAATTAACGTTTAATCAGAGAGCGTACAAATGTAAAAATGCGCTTTCTGAATAAAAACATAATAATCAAATAGGGAATGATCATTAGGTAAAGTATACCTGTATTGATATTACTTCCAAAAGATGCTTCATCTAATTCACTTCCTTGTTCAGCAAGCATTTTACACTGTGAACACCCTTGTCCATAAACTAAATCACCTATAAAAAGTGTGATTAGTAAAAGCAGAAGAATTTTTGACTTATTCATATCACAAATTTACAGTTTTTATATAAGCCGAGACTTTAAACGTGTTCTTTTTATTCTAATCGGATGAATTGAACGACTGCACAGCTCATGGTTTCACACAAATTAATTTAACTTTGTTTCTTTGCTCAGTTTTTAGTTTAGCACATGAAGTATTTATTTTTCTTATTGCCGCTGTTTTTTATTTCTTGTGGAGACGGAAAACCAACAAAATCTCTTCCAAAGGATTTAGATAGTTTATTGGTTTTATTTCCAGATTCAGTAGAATTACTGGTGAAGCATGGAAATAAAATGTTGAAAGATTTTAACTTTGATAAAGCCTTGGCGGATGGTGCGAAAGCATTGCGATTGGATTCTTCGAACATGGATGCACGCATGCTTTATGCAGATGTATTAAACAACCGTCCGGACAGATCAGTAGCTGATGTAATGTTGGCACAGGAACAATACAAGAAAATCGTTAAGAGTGACGCTAAGAGCTTAAAAGGTTTAATTGGTTTAGCATCTACTTATAGTCAACAACAAGATTTTGAAACATCTTTCAAGTATATCAATACAGCATTAAGAATGAATCCTCGTTACCGAGATGCGTATGTGCTGAAAGGAACAAATTATATGTTCTTAGGTAAAATTGACTTAGCGAAGTCTTCTTATGAAACGGCTGTTCAACAAGACCCTGAATTTTATGAAGCTTATGTGATGCTTGGTTCGCTTTATCAGGCAGAGAAAAATGCAATTTGTATTGAATACTTCACAACTGCAGCAACATTACAACCTAAAAACACTGAAGTGTTATACGCATTGGCGTATGCAAAACAAATTTTTGGTGATACAGATGGTGCTTTGCCAATCTATCGCAAAATGATCAAAATTGATACTTCCTATTACGAAGCACTTTTCCAAATTGGGTATATTCAGCAATTTACATTTGAGGATCTCGACAGCGCAATTTATTATTACAATTCTGCCCTTCAAACCGAACCGCGATTTGTAGAAGCATGGCATAACCTAGGTTTATGCTACGAAACACAAGGTGACAAAACCCGAGCGCTTCAATCGTATGGTAAGGCATTGAAATACAATCCAGAATTTGAAGTTTCTCGTATTCAAGCGGATGCCTTGCGATAAATGAAAATTCAACCCAAATACATTCAGTTAATTGGCGATGCAGTAATCCCCCTTCTTGGGTTTTTCCTATGGAATTGGAGTTTATATTTTATTTTACTGTTTTACATCATTGACCTTCTTCTAATTGAGGTAGTCATGCACTTGAAAACTAAAAAAACACTGCAGGAAAGAACACAAGAAGACAAATCTATTTGGTATAAACAAGGAATTCTAAGTACAGTACTCTTTCTTATAAATTGCATTTTAATCCACCTTGCTATACAAGAATTACATCCTATAATTGATTTTCAAAAAGAAGCAATTGCTTTTTGGTCGTATAAAGACATGGGAATAGAACAGGGATACATATTATTTCCATTATTAATTTTTGTTGCTTACCAGAAATATAAAATGGAATTTTTGATGCCCGCTTTATATAAGGTAATTAACTTACAAACTATGTGGAAAGAACATCAAAAGGCAAATATCATCCTGCTTGCTTTCATAGGTTTAGCCCTCGGAGTCTTTTCATTTATCGCCCCACCAGAATGGCTGTTGATATTGTTAATCGTTGCCCTTTCTTCAGGATATAAATTACTACCCCCCACGAAAACGTAAGCTCAATTGTTCAGAACAGTCTGGTTCTTGAGCCCGTCGAAGGATGCTCATTGTTCCTTACTCTTTGTTCTTCATGTTGATCCACCTCGGCAACAACACCGCCCCAATAAACAAGTACGGAAAGTAAGAAACCAAGCGCCAGATAATTGCCATTGTAGCGAGTAAAAGAGCTGATTCGCTAAAACCCGAAAGTAGTTCACCAAAGGCATATTCAGCCACACCACTTGCGCCAGGCGTTGGGCTAATTAACATGAATAACCACAACACCAATTGTTTTCCAAGGATAAGTATGTGATCCATAAATCCAAGGACTAAAAACGCTTGAAGTACAGCGTTGATAACCAAATACCTTGAAATCCAACTTCCACAGGTTATCAAAAAAAGTTTAATCCAATAAACCAAATTCTCTTTTTTAAATTCTTCAGCCGCAATGACGATATCTTCTCCCGTTTTCGCAGCTCTGTCACGCCATTTAGTTAAAAAAGGCAGTCTACAGATTGTCACGAGAAGTTTACCCGCTAATTGGGGAGCAATAAAAATAGCTGTGAAAAGAAAAAGACTCAAGAAAAGTATAACGGAAAAACCAATCCAAAAAACATATTGAACGGTAAGCGAACCAGTTGTTTCTCTTGGAAATAGATCTGCTTGACCAATAAACAGAAAAACAAATGGAATAAGTATTATGTAGAATAGATTATCAAACAACGTAGTGATGAGTACAATTGCAGTTGATCGTCCTAAAGCAATCTTTTCGCGTTTCAATATGAACATGGCAACCGCTGCTCCTCCAACTACTCCAGGAGAAAGTGCAGAAGCAAATTCCCATAACATGATGACTGAAAAGCTAGATTTCCAGGTGAGTTCTTTATTTGTTAAGAGACGAATTCGAAGCATATAAAAGAAATCTCTTCCAACCATAAAGAGAAGTGCAACACCCAACCATAAGAATGTTTTTGAATTCCAATTAATGGCAGAAAGTGCATCTGTAAATGTTTCTTTTATATAGTCACCTTTTGGAACAGTATTAAATTCTGCAGACAGGTTTGAATTAACTTTACCATCTCCGTTGGCATCTATCCAATTATAATCTCCACTTTTATTTTCAACTGGGATAAAGCGTTCTTCAGAAATTCCCCGGTATAACATCCAAAGCGATATACCAACACCCAACAGTATAGCTAACTTTATTTTCCATGAACTAAAGGACTTTTGAACATTGGGTGCTTCTTGCATTAATTGATGGCATTAAGTTCAACTTCAATTTCCCAATTTGCACGAACTTTTGAGGGGGTGGAAAAGAGGTAAACCTGCTCCGGTTGTATTGATTCTTTTAAATCACCCGTATCCCATCGACCATTATTGTTTTTATCATCAATAACAATAAACGAATAATCACCTGGAATTAAGTTTTCGAAGCGACAGTGTTTTTCTTTTGTTTGGATGGTTTCAATCTTTTCCTTTCCCAAATACAATTCAACAAGTAAATCCGTTTCGAAATCAGATAATTTAACATCGATTGCACCAAAATCCTTTTCTAATTTAAAGTTCAATAAGTGAGATGAAAGCACTGATAGAGAAGCATTTTCTGCAATAATGGAGCTTACCCCAAAATCGACTTTAACTTGTTTTACATCTGTGCGGTTAAATTGGGTTATCAATTGGTTGTCTTTAAATGAGACGGATTGAATTTTTATTTCACTCGTATCTTTGGTGTTAAACAACTTTATTTTGGAAGTGTCAACGGCTGAAATCTTATCGTTCAGTTGAAATATTATTTCTTGATGAGGACCATAAGAATTGTCTATTTTGCCCGTACTTAATTTCAGCGGTACAAGTTTATCTTTTGATGAAACCCGTAGAGACAGCGTATCGCTTGATAAAGTGTGCTTCGCAATAAGTTGAAATGATGAAATAGTGTCGATTTTAGTAAAGAGGAGTAAAGAATCACTAGTTATAAATCGACTATTTTCGTCGTTAATTGCTTTTCCATTTATGGTGATTTGACTTTGACTTAAATCGAATTTTGCACCAACACTAAAACAGCCTGGTGCCAAGTACGTAAATGTGCTAATTTTATTTGCGGCAGGGGTGAAAAGTCTTAATGGTACAGAATCAATTTGTGATGAATCCAGCATAAGTACCTTACTTCGAAAAGCTATTTGTTCGGAAGAAAGCACCTCCATATTTTTGTCCTCATCTTTGAACGCCTTAACGCGATAAGCGCCTGCTTTTAAATAACGGAAATTAGCTTTTCCAAAGTTGTTTGTTCTTGCAAAATAGTAGGGACGTTTATCATCTTCATTTTTATAAAGTCCAACCAAACAATTGGCAACTGGTTCATTTGTAAGCGAATTGCGGACTTGTGTTTGGTATGTAAGTGAATCAATTGTTGCACCCGTTGAGAAGACGTAGGTCATCAAAGAATCATTTCCTTCAGAAACATCTTTTACTGCATTGTTTAAGTACAATACGTAAGTTGTATTTGGCTTTAAAGAATCTCCCCATGAAATGGTCAGGGTTTTTTTTGTTAATGTAGTTGTGGGTATTACGTCTGCAGGAACAATAAAGATGTTTTGTTGTGGATTGTTAAGTGAAACAAACTCTTTGAATGTAAATTCGACTGAATTATCCGAAAAATTAGATTTTTCTTGAGGTGGCGTTATGCTACTGGGGATAGGAGCAATGAGATCCTCATCACCACCAGTTAAGGTGCCTATTTGAGCGCAACTTACAAGAAGTAAGAGGGAGCTAAGAATTAAACTAAATCGGAAAGCCATTGACAAATCTGATTTAAATAATGAGCATCGTTTGTATCAAATGTATTATAGTTTTCACTATCAACATCAAGGACCCCAACGACTTGACCGTTTTTAAAGATGGGAACCACAATTTCACTTTTTGAAATTGAGCTACAGGCAATATGACCGGGAAATGCATCCACGTCAGGCACTACTAAGGTTTGTTTTTGTTCCCATGCGGCGCCACACACTCCTTTTCCTTTTCTAATTCGGGTGCAAGCAATCGGACCTTGAAATGGTCCCAATATTAATTCATCGCCCTCCACAAGGTAAAAACCTACCCAAAAAAAATGAAATGTTTCTTTCAGCGCTGCAGTAATGTTAGCGAGATTGGCAATACTATTTCGCTCCCCTTCTACCAACGCTTTAAGTTGAGGAATTAGGTTTTCGTATTGTTCTACTTTTGATCCTTTGACTTGAATTAGTTCTTCTGCCATGGTGTTTTAATTAAGACAAAATTGACCTTTTTACATGGATATTCCAATTTTTTGCTTTATCTTCAAGTATCAAATAAATAAAAATGCTAGAAAAAGTACAATTAGACAAAGTGTTATTTTTAGATATTGAAACTGTACCGCAGGTATATCAATTCAACACATTAGACGA
Source organism: Crocinitomicaceae bacterium (assembly GCA_044233275.1). Classification (GTDB taxonomy): domain Bacteria; phylum Bacteroidota; class Bacteroidia; order Flavobacteriales_D; family Crocinitomicaceae; genus M0103. The sequence goes on from JBIIKG010000007.1 coordinate 8,565, forward strand.
AAAATCAAAAGAACTGTTTGAAGCAAAGACACGTTTCATGCAGAAAGAGGACAAGCAGTTTGAAGAATTATATGGCGAACGGGCTAGTATATATGCTGAATTTGGAAAGATAGTATGTATTTCAGTTGGTATTGTTTCCGAAACTAGAACCGGAAAACAAATGCGTTTAAAATCGTTTTACCATGACGATGAGGAGACACTCTTAAAACAATTCAAAGCACTCTTAGATGATCGTTATAATACGCCCTTTCATATTTTATGTGGACACAACGCGAAAGAATTTGATTTTCCTTATATCTGTCGTAGAATGCTAATTAATGGGATTACCTTACCTGCTGTTTTGGATATTGCAGGAAAAAAACCATGGGAAATTTCACATTTGGATACAATGGAATTATGGAAGTTTGGTGATTATAAAGCGTATACTTCTTTGGCCTTACTATGTCATGTTTTTCAAATTCCAACTCCAAAGGATGACATTTCTGGAGCAGATGTTGCGCGTGTATACTATGAAGACAAAGATTTGGAACGAATTAAAGTGTATTGTGAAAAGGATGTAGTTGCTTTGATTCAACTATTCTTACGCATGAAGGGAGACGCTTTGATTGATGATGCTGAAATTCATTATTCTGCCAAATAAAAAAAGCCGCTCCAATGTATGAACACCGGAACGGCTTTCGCCCTTATTTAACTAAAAATCGTTTTACTGAATGTAAACAGTTTCTTCAGAAGTAACCTCTTCCTCTACTTTGATAATGCCTTGTCCGTTTGCACCACCTTTGTAAGCTTTAATATCAAGTACAGCAACACCCGCTTGACCTAATTGGTAAACATCGTTGTAATTAAAAATCGCAACACCTGATGAATTTGTTTCTGTTGTATCATATAATACAACATTCGCAGGTTGATTTGTTGTTGACTTACCATACAAAATCACTGTAGCTCCAGCTACATATTGGTTGGAAATATCTTGAACATAAATCTTTGCAATTGTATCTTTTTTCTTTCTGCATCCGAAAGAAAGTCCCAATCCCATTACTGCAAGTAATGAAAGAAGTGCGTATTTTTTAAACATAGTATTCATATTTTTTGTTTTTATTGAGGGAAAAATACTGTTTCAACTGCTGTAATATGCTGTCTACAACGAATACGTCCTTCTCCTGTTTTAATATCTTTTTTTACTATTATATCAAAATATCCAGTCGTTTCTTCACCTGAATTATTAAAATAATCATCCATGTTGAATTCTGCGAAACCTGATTGATTCGTTACAACTGTATCGACGTATGCATTTGTTGGAGGGTTGGAGTTAACATCTCCAATAATTACCACTTTTGCACTTGCAACTAACTCGTTGTTTTCTGAACGAACGAATACTTTTAAAATAGACGGATCTTTACTTTTACATCCACTAAAAATCATCACTGTAGCGACAAATGCAATGGCAAACAATCCTTTAATCGAGTTTTTCTTCATCTTATTTTAATAATACGAAGCCAAATATAAGCTATTTTTTGTAAAATTCAGAACATCATTGTTCCTCTTAATTTGCTACCTTCGTCAATTCAACCATAGACTTACATCACTTAAACAAAGATTGAGTAAATAAAGTTACAGTTGAAATTAAAAAAATTTGAATTAGCGTCCGAACAAAATGAAAGATCTGATCCTAAATGTACAGAATGAAATTGCCGCTTTCGCAATAACCGATAATCAATCCCTAGAGGCTTTTAGAATTTATTTTCTCGGCTCAAAAGGAAAGACAAAAGAACTTTTTGGTGAATTGAAATCGGTTCCAAACGAAGAAAAAAAAGAAGTTGGTCAACAATTGAATGAACTTCGAAAAACAGCGGAGGACAAATTTGAACTTTTTAAAGAATCGCTTGCTTCGTCACAAGAAGATGCAAATTCGTTGGATTTATCTCGACCAGGCGATAGTGACGAGATAGGTGCGCGTCACCCGCTCTCTTTAGTAAGAAGTGAAATAATTGAAATTTTTAGTCGGATTGGATATACCGTTTCGGAAGGGCCTGAAATTGAAGATGATTGGCATAACTTCTCTGCACTTAATTTTCCACCGGAACATCCAGCACGCGACATGCAAGACACCTTCTTTATTGAGAAAGGTGAAAATGAAATGGCTTTGCGTACGCATACGAGTTCTGTTCAGGTACGCGTGATGGAAAACTCAACACCACCTATTCGTACTATTTCTCCAGGAAGAGTCTATCGAAACGAAGCAATTTCTGCGCGAGCACATTGTTTCTTTCATCAAGTGGAAGGATTGTACATCGATAAAAATGTGTCTTTTGCAGATTTGAAACAAACACTTTTGTATTTCGCACAAGAGTTATTCGGCGATAAAGCACAAATTAGAATGCGTCCCTCTTATTTCCCTTTTACAGAACCGAGTGCCGAGGTGGATGTTTCTTGTACAATTTGTAATTCGAAAGGATGCAATGTCTGCAAGTATTCAGGTTGGTTAGAAATTCTTGGCTGTGGAATGGTCGATCCGAATGTCTTAGAGGCATGTGGTATTGATTCGAAAGTCTACAGTGGTTTTGCCTTTGGAATGGGAATAGAACGCATCGCACAGTTAAAATACAAAGTGAACGATTTGCGCTTATATTCTGAAAATGATGTACGCTTTTTAAAACAATTTACACCAGGAATTTAATATGGGACTCTTCAGTTCATCAAAACCAAAAGCGACTTTTCCTTGGAAAAACATCGAATACATTCAGATGCTTGATGAGCTTGTCTCATTGACACAGGAAAATGCAGTGCTTATTTTTAAACACAGCACACGTTGCAGTATTTCAATGATGGCCTTAACACGTTTTGAAAGTGAGTGGGACCAAGATATACGTAATTGTGATCTGTATTTTTTGGATTTAATTGCACACAGAGATATTTCCAACAAGATTGAAGAAATTACTGGAGTTGTACATCAATCGCCACAAGTTATTGTATTGAGAAAAGGGGAGGTTTTATACGAAGAATCTCATAATTCCATTTCGGCCAGAGACATTAAAAAAGAAGTGAATTCATAATTTGAAAACATGAAAAAGTATATCGTAATTGGATTAATTGTATTTGTAGGAGCAGCATTCATTATTGGACCTATGTTAAAAGGTTCGGAAGGTGATGACCCATCGAAAGATCAAGCACCAGCAACTTTTGCTTTTGAAGAGAACCTCGCTACTAAATGGAATCAATTGGTACCTATTTCGATTGATGTGAACATGAAGGACATCAAAAAACTTCAATTGATTTACAATGACAGTGTTTTTAAAACATGGGATGCTCCAAAAGGAAAGTTAACGTTTCAATTAGATGCCGGTTATTTTGGTTTAGGCACTCGTTCTATTGTTCTATTATCTACCTTAAATGACGGAACAACCTATACGGATAATCGAATGATTCGCGTATTGTCAGATGTAAAACCAGAAATTTGGCTTGCCGAAATTGCAACAACTTTACCTCATCTTTCCACAAGTTTTACGCAGGGCCTGGAATTTAATGATGGTATTTTATACGAAGGTACAGGTCAACTTGGACAAAGTATGGTTGCACAAGTCAACTTAAATTCAGGGGAGATTATTAAAAAAATGGGCTTAGATGGAACATATTTCGGAGAGGGAATTACCGTTCTAAAAGACAAATTGTATCAGTTGACTTGGCAGAATCAAAAGTGTTTTGTTTACAACAAATCAACTCTTGCAATCGAAAAAGATTTGAGCTATACAGGTGAGGGTTGGGGACTTTGCAATGATGGTTCGTCTTTAATTATGTCGGATGGAACGGAACGAATTGTTTTTAGAAATCCAGAAACGTTTCAAATTGAACGAACAATTGAAGTGTATGATGATCGTGGACCAATTTCTAAATTGAATGAGTTAGAATATATTGATGGGTTAATATATGCTAATATCTGGATGACCAATTCTGCTGTAGTTATTCAACCCGAAAATGGAAAAGTAATTGCTGTTATTGATGGAAGTGTTTTGATCAAAGAAGGACAAAATGGTGGGGATGTTATGAATGGAATTGCGTTTAATGCTAAAACTAGCAAAACCTATATGACAGGAAAGAATTGGTCGAAATTATTTGAAGTTCGATTTAAGAAACCGGTTGTTTAAATGTCCAATTTATGAAACGAACATTAAGTACAATTTTAGGATTTCTCATGGTTTCGTTTTTAAGCCAAAGTCAAAACTACACGTCCTATTTTACTGGAAACTCGACTGATGTTGTAACGCAACCAACAGGCGGTATTTGCTTAATGGGTGGAGCGAGTGAACACGATGAAGCCATGAAATGGTTTTTGCAACAGAGTAATGGTGGAGATGTATTGGTTATTCGTGCCACTGGTTCAAATGGGTACAATGATTATATGTTTAATCAACTCGGAGTCACAATCAATTCGGTGGAAACGATTGTTTTTAACAATGCAAATGCTTCTAGTGACGCTTATGTTATCGACAAAATAAAGAAAGCAGAAGCAATTTGGATTACGGGTGGTGATCAATGGACATATACTTCTTATTGGAGAAATACAGCAGTTGATAGCTTGATCAACAAAGGAATTTCGGAACGCAACATTGTAATAGGCGGAACGAGCGCTGGTATGGCTATTCAAGGCAGTCATTATTTCACAGCTGAGACAGGAACAGTAACGAGTGCTCAAGCTTTAAATAATCCCTACAATTCGTTAATGACAGTGAGCAATGAACCATTTATTGTAAATCAACATCTTTTGAATGTAATTACGGATACCCATTACGACAATCCAGATAGAAAGGGAAGACATGTTGCTTTTATTGCACGCGCCTTACAAGATGAACAAACACAAATTAGAGGGATTGCATGTAATGAATACACAGCGGTTTGTATTGATGCCAATGGTATTTGCCGTGTTTTTGGTGATTACCCGAACTATCCCGAACATGCTTATTTTATACAAGCGAATTGTGAGATTGTCAACAATGTACCAGAAGTATGTTCAGCATCCACTCCTTTAACATGGAATCAAGGCGGTGCCGCACTGAAGGTGTATAAAGCAAATGGAACAAATAATGGTTCCCAAACCTTCGATTTAAACGATTGGAAAACTGGAATAGGTGGAACGTGGGAAAACTGGTCAGCAAGCAACGGCGTGTTGACTCAAGTTTCAAGCACTGAGGCAAGCTGCTCAATTAGCGGACTTAATTCACTTGAAAATGATTGGAATATCTACCCAATCCCAGTGACAGGAGAAGTATTGAATATTGAGGGATATACAACAGAAGTCATACGTCTTTTTGATGCGCTAGGAAAGGAACAAAGCATTTCAATAATCGGAAATCAAATCGATTGTTCGAAATTAGAAAATGGCATCTATTTCCTATTAATCAATAATTTAGAAATTCAGAAAATTATTATTAAAAAATAAATTGACTATAACGCCTGTGCGTCAAAAGGTGTAAAAGGATCGAAGCTATTCATATTATTCACTTCTTTCATCTTTCCGTTTTCTACTCTTACGACTCTTCCGGGGAATTTTTCCACCATTGACATATCGTGTGTTGCCATGATAACAGCAGATTTTTCTTCTTTCGCAACAGCTAAAAGAAGGCGCATTATTTCTTCTGAAGTTTCTGGATCTAAATTTCCAGTTGGCTCATCTGCCAATATTAATTCAGGTTTATTTAATAAAGCACGGGCAATAGCAACTCGTTGTTGTTCGCCTCCAGAAAGAGCATGGGGCATAGAATTCGCTTTTCCTTCTAAACCAACTAAACGAAGCACATCTGTCGCGCGATTTTGCATCAATGTTTTATCAATCCAACCTGTTGCGCCTAAAACAAAAAGTAAATTACTAAAGACCGTGCGGTCTGTAAGAAGTTGAAAATCTTGGAATACAATTCCAATTTTTCTGCGCAACATGGGAATATCTTTTTTGGAAAGTTTGCTCAAATCAAAATCAGCGATAGCTCCTTCACCTTCGCTTAATTTTAGTTCACCGTAGATTGTTTTGAGTAAACTACTCTTTCCGCTTCCGGTTTTACCAATCAAATAAACAAACTCATTATCTTCAAGATCAAACTGAATATCACTCAATACCAAAGCACCCGATTGACGAATACCACCATTTTTAATATGAACTACTTTACCCACAATTGTCTTGTTTGATGTAAAGGTCAACAATTAAGTCCCATTTAGAATACGTGATTGAAAATAATCTTAACAGATTCACGTTTAAAACTTTTGTAAGTCCTCTCCAACGGGTGCATCATGTACCCTAATTTTACTCGGTTTAAAGCAGTGTTATATGAACAGGTTTCTGGTCGTCGTATTTATAGTGATTTCATTTGTGGGCATTTCTCAAACTTCTGAGAAATACAATAGCGATTACGAGAATTTTTATCGAGCTGAAGAGCTGTTCCAAAAGGAACAATTCGGCGCCGCTCGTAAGGAGTTTCGTTATTTTATGGATGGGTTTAATTATCCAAATGATCCATTATTTATAAAGGCAGCTTATTACGAAGGTGTTTCTGCGTTGGAATTATTCAATAATGATGCAGTTACTCTTCTAGAGAACTTCATTCGCAACTATCCCGAAAGCATTTATTCTGAAAGAATTTACTTCCGCCTTGGACGCTATTTTTATCAGAAGAAGAATTACAGTGAAGCCTTAGCTTACTTAAATAAACTAAAGGCGAGTGATGTTGAAGCTGACGAACAAGAAGAATTTTATTTCAAGGTAGGCTATTCGAACTTTGAAGAAGGGAAGATGCCAGAGGCGAGAAGTGCCTTCCACGAAATAAAGGATGGGTCATCACAATATTCAGCACCAGCATTGTATTACTATTCGCACATTGCTTATACAGATGGTTCTTATCAAACAGCGCTTGAAGGTTTTTTGAAATTGCAAAGTGACGAGCGTTTTGCGAAAGCGGTGCCATATTATATTGCTCAAATTTATCACAAGCAACGAAACTATCAGGCAGTTGTTGATTATTCACCTAACTTAATGGATTCAATTGCACCAGCGAATCAATCCGATTTAAATCACATTATTGGTGATGCATATTATCAATTGAATAAATTCGATGAGGCCGTTCCATATTTGGAAGCCTATAATTTAAAATCGAAAACTACACGTGAAGATGATTATCAACTAGGATTTGCTTATTACAGAAGTGAGCAGTATGAGAATGCAATTAAATTGTTTGATAAAGTAACTCGGGAGAACGATAAATTGGCGCAATATGCATTTTACCACATTGGTGAATGTTACATGAAATCGCAAAGTTTATTACCAGCACGTTCAGCGTTTAAAGCCGCTTCAGAAATAAGTGGTGACACAAAAATTGAAGAAGATGCCCTCTATCATTTTGCTGAATTGTCGTATAAACTAGATTTAAATCCATACGATGAAGCAGTACTAGCGTTGGAATTATTCTTAGATAAATACCCTAATTCAGTGCGTAAAAACGATGTGTATCAGTATTTGGTTAATGTTTATACGACGACAAATAACTATGTTAAAGCGCTGGAATCATTAGATAAGCTGCCGAATAAAGACGCAAAATTAAAAATGGCTTATCAACTAGTTGCATTTAATCACGGAGTAGAACTGTACCAAAAATCGAAATACCTTGAGGCAATTGCTGCTTTTGACCTGGTGAAAAAATACCCTATTGATGGTGTTATTTTGGGTAAGGCAACTTTTTGGACTGCTGATGCGCACTTTCAATTGAAGAATTACGACAAGTCAATCAAATTCTATAAAGAGTTTATTGCACTTCCAGCAACGAATGCAGCTGAATTGAAAAACGAGGCATATTATAATATTGGATATGCGTATTTACTGAAAGAAGACCCTTCTCAAGCACAGGAGTCATTCCGAATTTATACCCTTGCTCCAAATAAAAACAAACGTAAACTGGCAGATGCTTTTATGCGCGTAGCAGATGGACACTATCAATTGAAACAAGATGATCAAGCAATTAAAAATTACTTGGAGGTAATTAAATTGAAGTCTGGTTATGAAGATCAAGCGATATTTTACGCCGCGAAATCATATGGATATTCTGGAAAGACCGACCAAAAAATCACCCAATTGTTGGATTTAATAAACAATTATACGTCATCGAAATACACGATGACAGCTCTGTTTGAATTGGCAAAAACTTATAAATCCAAGAATGATTATGACAAAGCATATCGTTACTTTACACAAGTAATTACCGATTACCCAAATGTTGTTTTGGTTACGAATTGTCGAATTGAAATTGCCGATATTTACTTCAAACGTGGAGAATACGCAAAATCAGAAGCGGCGTACTTGTCTTTATTAGATGAACACGGTGCAGAGCGCGAGGTATGTGAAACATGTGCTCGTGGATTGATTGATTTATATAAAGCTCAAAAACAACCTGAAAAGGCAACTTCGCTTGCAAGTAAATATCCTTGTGCGAATTTTGGAAATGATGAAGCAGAGGATCTTTATTATTCGCCAGCAATTGATGCATATGTGGATAGTTTGTTTTCAGTGGCAATTCCAAATTTTGAAAAATACCTAGAAAAATTCCCTACAGGCAAATACGCTGTGGAATCTCAAGTATTTTTAGGGAATTCATATTATCGTACGGGTAATATTGAGAAAGCTATAGAGGTTTATCGCACTTCATTAGACGGATCGAATAACATGTACACTGAATTCTGTGCGTCGCGAGTTTCTCAATATCTCTACAACAATGGAACATATGATCAAGCCTTAATTTATTATGAGCGTTTGGAGAAAACTAGTTCTAAACCTGCCACCTTGTTTAATGCAAAATTGGGAATGATGCGGTGTCACTTCTTGTTAGAAAATTGGACAAGTGCAGCGGTATATGCAAAGGATGTTTTGTCGAGTAGTCAAATCAATAACACCCTACGTTTGGAAGCAGAATATGCGAAAGGAATGTCTAATTATTACGCAGAGAACTATACCGATGCAAAGACATCATTGGAATGGTTGGTGAAAAACACAACTACCGTAATGGGATCGGAAGCGAAGTTTAGTCTAGCTGAAATGTATTATAAATTAAAAGATTATACTAAATCGGATGCAGAAATTAAGGCGCTTTTAAAAATGAAACCGACCTATAATTATTGGGTAGCCAGAGGCTTAATTCTTCAGAGTAGAATTCTCATCGTCAAAGAGGATTTATTCCAAGCAGAACAGACCTTGAAATCAGTAATTGATCACTACCCAGACCAAAATGATGGGGTCATTAGTGAGGCGAATGAGTTATGGGATGAATTGATGCAATTAAAAGACAAGCCAAAGGATGTCAATAAGTCAACTGAGACATTTATTGAGTTGAACGAAAATGGAGGAAACTAGTCATGAAAAGAAGAATTAGTATATTTTTTACACTGTTTACCTTGGTTTCATTTGGTCAAGGTCCAGATATTGAAGTGGAAGGGGTAGGAACGCGTTACGTTGAACCAGCATACCGTATTTCTGAAACACCAAAGATTATTGATACAACAATATCGTCAAAAGTCGCTGACTATCCTTTGTTGGTTATTCAACACCCAACAACGATTACATTACAAGATATTGATGCAGCGAAAATCAAAACAACAGAGAAACTTTCACAACTTTATCCATTCTATGTAAAGTTAGGAGTTGGAAGTGAATTAATGCCATTGGGTGAAGTTTACTTTGATTCGAAACGTTCTAGAAAGTTCATTTATGGTGCGCATGTGAAACATTTGAGTTCATTTGGCAACCTGAAAGATTATGCCCCCGCACAATTTGACCGATCAAAATTTGGTGTATATGGCGGTATAAATGAGAACAATTATACCCTACGTGGCGATATTCATTACAACAATCAAGGCTTACATTATTATGGATGGAAGATTCCAACAGATTCTGTTTCTCGTGATAGTATTGCTCAACGTTACCACGATATTGGCGGAATTTTCTCCTTTGCGTCTCATAAGAAAGACAGTGCAAACCTAAACTTTAAAGTAGGATTAGAATACAATCATTTTACTTCTTTGAAACCAATGGTAGATAGTTTATCTGATTGGAAAGGTCGTGAAAATCATTTTGCAATCAACTCTTCTGCTTGGTATAAATTAGGAAAAGAAATCTTTGCTGCTGATTTTGGAATCCGCTATAATGGATACAAATATGGTATAGTAGACTCAGCGCTTTCAGTGTTGGATTCAGGAATTGTATTAAACAATACCATTGTAAATTTAAAACCAACGATTTCAACGTTTTCTAAAAACAAGCGCTTCAAGGCGACATTAGGTTTTGACTTTGTGGTTGATGCTCACGTGAAGACAAAGGCACATTTGTATCCAGTAGCAGAGGTTAAGTATTCTTTATTCAATGATATTTTTATTCCATACGTTGGTTTAAGAGGTGGATTAAAGCAAAACACTTACAAATCGCTTGTGGCCGAAAATGAGTTTGTGTTGACCAACTTATCCCTAAGAAATGAAAATAGAATCATTGATTTTTATGGAGGATTCAAAGGCACTTTAAGCAAACGTATCAGCTTTAACATTGGCGCTAGTTTTGCGCGCATTCAAGATAAAGCGCTGTTTGTGACTGATACTGTTTTTTCAGTTGGAAACAAGTTCAATGTAATCTATGACACTTTAACATTAACAACAATTGAAGGAAGTATTTCTTACCAATTAAACGAAAAACTGAAGCTGGATGGTATTGCTCGTTTTTATTCTTATTCATTATTGAACAACTCGTACGCTTGGAACTTACCACAATTGCAATTCATAGTTAGGGGACACTATAATTTATTTGACAAGTTTCTTATTAACCTAGATCTAAATATGGAACAAGGCCGAAGAGCTCTTGTATATGCAATGGAACCTGAAGATGTAACACTTGAGGACAATCAATTTGTTAAAGAGCTTGGTTTTATTGCTGACGTGAACTTGGGATTAGAATACAGATACAATCAGCGTATTTCAGCTTTTATTCAGTTGAACAATGTCGCTTCACAACGATACAACCGTTGGTATAATTATCCAGTGCAAGCGTTTCAGGTATTAGGGGGGATTACAGCGAGATTCTAGAATAAAGCATAGACCGTCCGCCGCGGCGGACTGTTAGAGCCTAGAACATAGATTTAATTTTGGGAAAGAAATGAATTTTTATTCTGAGAAGCGATTTGGTTCACAAGAAACTGTCTTTAGTCCAATTAGAACAGAGACCGTTACGCTGTTAGAACAGAGCGATGCACTGAGCTTGCCAAAGTGAGCCTAGATTTGTTTTTGGGGTAGAATACGATTATTATTTTGAGAGACACTTTAGTTCACGTGAAACAAGTCTTTTGTCTTTTATCCAAAGTCACTTCGAAAGAATAGATTAGTTCACGCGAAACAAGTCTCAGCTCTCGGCTCTCGGCTCTATACTCTCTTTAACCTTCTGCTTTGGAAAATAATTCCGTTGACGAATGAACACCATGATTACACCAGTTGTAATGGCTGCATCGGCAAGGTTCCAAATAGCAGGAAACACTTCTTTTCCACCTATCCACGGAAAGCTCTCTGGCCAATGTGCTTGGAATTTAAACATGTCTACAACGTTCCCGAAAAGGAAACCGGTATGACGAGTTTCAATTGTTCCGAAAATACCACAGTCACTTTTTATACCAGATCCTTCTAAGTGATTAAAAGGCATACAGGGATCGTAATTGAAGGCAAAATCGTAGAACATAGAATCAATTAAATTGCCACTTGCGCCTGCAATGATAAGTCCTAACGCGATTAGAAATTCACGTTTTACACCTTGTTTGGCTTGTTTGTACCAATAATAACAAATCCCAGAAATTGCTAAAATTCGGAATATACTTAGCGCTAATTTATGCCACATTGAGGTACCAAAGACAGTACCAAATGCCATTCCTTGATTTTCGATGAAATCTAACACAAACCAATCGCCAAACACCGGAACAACTTCACCAGGAGCGAAAGTAGTCTTGATGTAAATTTTGATGCATTGGTCCGCAAATAAAATGAGAGCAACTAGTGCTCCCACAATCAATAGATTTTTTTTCACAGAATTATTTTTGTTGCGCGTTTTTCGCTTCAATGCTCATTGTTGCGTGAGGTACTAACATTAAACGTTCTTTCTGAATTAATTTTCCAGTAACGCGACAAACACCATACGTTTTGTTTTCGATACGAACCAATGCAGCTTGTAAACTCTGAATAAACTTCTCTTGACGAGCAGCCAATTGAGCAACCTCCTCACGAGAAAGAGTTTCAGATCCATCTTCCATCATGTTGAATGTTCGGCCAGTGTCATCTGTACCGTGATCATCATTGTGAGAAAGTGAGCCTTTCAATAAATCGTAATCAATATTTGCTTCTATTAATTTACGCTGAATTAATTCTTTGAATTCTGCTAATTCAGTATCTGAGTATTTTGATTTTTCTTGTGTCATAGGATTCGAAATTAACTAAAAATGCGCGTGATTTTCGCACTAGGTCAACAAATATAAATGAAAAAAACATTTCTTGAATGTGAATTTATTCACAGAGAAGCTTTTTCAAGAAAAATCAGGATGAGACTATTTTCAAATTCCTACGTATCTTCGTGCGGTGGTAAGACTTTTTTTAGGAAATAGGGCTGGGGTAATTTTGTTATTACCGTTTATTATTGCGGGGTATCAATTCTTGAATAACCATTTCAATTATTATGTTTCTGAAGTGAATACCAACTTGGGTTTTTGGGGAGAATCGGCCAATTTATTTCCCTTAATTAGCACTATTGGAGCAGCAGTTATCATCTTTATCAATGCATTTACGATCAATTGGATTTACAATTCAAATCAGTTTTTAGAGCGAAACAGTTATTTATCCTCGTTACTATATGTGTTGTTAATGAGTTTTTACCATTCGTTTTACAGCGTTGATGGATTGCTCTTTGCACACACCTTTTTAATTTTGATGCTCTTTCAGTTTTTTAAATTGAATCAGCATTCAGATGGAAAGAGACATGTTTTCAATGGGATGTTTTTTGGTGGAATGGCCGCTACTTTTCATCCTCCGTTAATTGGACTTTTTCCGTTTTTGTGCATCATGTATTGGGTGGTGCGACCTTTTGTTTTACGAGAGTTTATTATTGCTATAATTGGATTTGGTATTCCTAGTTTGTATGCCGCAGTGTTTTTGTGGTATTACGGACACGCCATTGATCTAAGATTATTGGACCAGTTAACTGATTACACCAGTAAACAGACGGATTTTCTTGTAACAGCCGTGTTGTTTTCATTGTTATTCATGTTGAGTATTGTAAGCATCCGTTCGCGTATGTCCAATTCGTCTATTCGACTTAAAAAGCTAACTTCGACATTATGGTGGTTTTTGTTTGTCGCTTTAATTTTAGGATGTGTAGATTTTTTCTTTTTCCGTCAGATAGAACGATTTAGTTTTTTAATGCTCCCTTTATCTATCTTTTTAACGTTTTCTTTTACCAACAAAACCTATTCCTTTGTCGCAACCCTATTGTTTTATATCACTTTTGGGTATTCGATTGTTAAATTTTTCTTTTAACAAAAGCGCCCAAATCCCCATTAATTTCACTAATTTTGCAGCAACTTTTAACGTGGTTTACCACTCAAACGTGTAATCGATGAAATTTGGTGTAGTAACTTTTCCAGGGTCCAATTGTGACGAAGATATGGTCTATGTCTTAAGTGACATGTTGGGTCAGAAAGTTGAAAAACTTTGGCACAAGGACACAGATTTAAAAAATGTAGATTTTGTAGTGTTACCAGGTGGATTCTCTTACGGAGATTACTTGCGTTCAGGAGCTATTGCGAAGTTTTCGCCTATCATGACAGAAATTATCGCACACGCGAACAAAGGCGGTTATGTTATGGGAATTTGTAATGGTTTTCAGATTCTGACGGAATCTGGCTTGTTGCCGGGAGCATTGTTGCACAACAATACGCAGAAATTTATCTGCAAAAATGTTCATTTGAAGCCAATTTCTCAATCATCAGCAATTACGAAAGGGTTGGAAGACAAAGCATATAAAATTCCAATCGCTCATGGTGAAGGAAGATTTTACGCTCCAGCAGACACCATGAAAAGTATTGAAGATAATGACCAAATTATTTTTAAATATGCTTCGGAAAGTGGAGTAATATCAGATGAATTTAACCCGAATGGGTCACTAAATAATATCGCTGGGATTAGCAATTCAGCAAAGAATGTGTTTGGAATGATGCCGCATCCTGAAAGAGCAGCGGATGGTGTTCTGAGCAATTTAGATGGAAAAGCCATTTTTGAATCATTGCTGAAATATTGTTAAAATAGTATGAGAATTTTATTACTTGGTTCAGGTGGACGTGAACATGCTTTAGCTTGGAAAATAGCGCAAAGCTCAATGTTGGAAGAATTGTTTATTGCACCAGGAAATGCTGGAACGCGTCAACATGGAAAAAATGTCAATATTGATCCCTTAAATTTTGAACAAGTAAAAAAGTTTGTTCTAGAAAATAATATTGAATTGGTGTTGGTAGGACCAGAAGAACCACTGGTAAATGGAATCCATGATTTTTTCTTAGCCGATGAGCAATTGAGTAAAGTTGCAGTAGTTGGTCCAGGAAAAGTAGGTGCACAGCTAGAAGGAAGCAAAGATTTTGCAAAACAATTTATGCAACGTCACAACATTCCGACAGCAAAATATGCAACCTTTACAAAAGACACCTTAGAAAATGGTTATCGTTTTTTAGAAGGCACCAAGGCTCCTTATGTGTTAAAAGCGGATGGCTTAGCTGCTGGCAAAGGCGTCGTTATTTTGGAGGATTTACAAGAGGCCAAAGACGAATTAAAAAGTATGTTAGCCGATGCAAAATTCGGAGAAGCAAGTTCGAGAGTTGTTATTGAACAATTTTTAAAAGGAATTGAATTGTCTGTTTTCGTAATTACGGATGGAGACTCTTATAAAATATTACCTGAAGCCAAAGATTATAAACGAATTGGTGAAGGTGACACAGGTTTAAATACCGGTGGAATGGGTGCTGTTTCGCCAGTTCCATTTGCAGATAATACCTTCAAAGACAAAATTGAAAATCAAATAATTATCCCAACCATTAAAGGATTGAAGGCAGAAAAAATTCTGTACAAAGGATTTATCTTCTTCGGTCTGATCAATGTGAAAGGTGAACCGTATGTGATTGAATACAATTGCCGAATGGGGGATCCAGAAACGGAGGTTGTAATTCCTCGTTTACGCTCAGATTTATTGGATTTATTGGAAGGGGTTGCGACGAATACGCTGTCTGAAAGAGATATTCAGTTTACAGAACAATGTGCAGCAACTGTAATGATGGTTTCGGGAGGATATCCAGAATCATATCAAAAAGGAAAACAAATTTTTGGAATTAACGCTGTTACTGAAAGCATCGTTTTTCATGCTGGAACATCCGCAGACGGTCCTTCCATTACTTCAGCTGGAGGTAGAGTTTTAGCAGTTACTTCTTACGGAAAAAATTTAGAAGCAGCGCTTCGACGTTCATATGAATCAATTGGTAAGATTGAATTTGATAAAGCATATTATCGCAAGGATATTGGTTTTGATGTGGTTAAATAGAGACTTTTTACTACATTAGACACGTTAAATACTTAAATGGAGCCTTCCTTATTAATTACGGCAATAATACTTTCGCTTATCGCTTCGGCCTTTTTCTCCGGAATGGAAATTGCGTTTATTGCGTCCAATCGATTGAAAGTTGAACTCGACCGATCAAAGGGAACCATTACAGGTAAAATCTTAGGTGTATTTTATAAAAGAGAATCGAACTTCATTGCCATGTTGCTCCTGGGTAACAACATCGCATTGGTAATTTTTGGTATTTGCTTCGCAAATCTGCTCGACAATCCTGAACCGGGACAATCAATCATGCGTTCGTGGGGTTTAGAAAATGAAATGTATATTTTACTAATACAGACCTTGATTTCTACCCTTGTTGTGCTATCTCTTGCTGAGTTTTTACCAAAAGCTGTCGTACAAATTAATCCGAATGCTTTTTTGAAATTTTTAGCACCCGTAATGTTCGTCATTTATTGGTTGCTCTATATTCCAACGTTGTTTGTTATGCTTTTAAGTAATTTGATTTTACGCTTATTGAAAGCAAATCAAACTAGAACTGAATTAGTGTTTTCAAAAGTTGATTTAGAACACTACGTAAGTGATTTGTCCTCTCGTATTAAAGAAGAGCAGGAAATGGGGAATGAAATGACTATTCTTCAAAATGCGCTGGATTTTTCTAGTCTAAAAGCCCGCGACTGCATGATCCCTCGAACGGAGATTTCTGCAGTTGATGTGGAGGATGATATTGAATTATTGAAACGTTTGTTTATTGACTCAGGTCTCTCAAAAATTATTGTTTACCGAGATAGTATTGATAACATCATAGGTTATGTTCATTCGTTTGAAATATTCAAAAAACCAAGTTCTATCAAACAAATATTATTGCCGATTACCTTTGTTCCTGAAGCAATACCAGGGAAGGAATTATTGGAATTATTCACTAAACAATCTGGAAATATTGCAGTAGTGGTGGACGAATATGGTGGTACAGCGGGTATAATTACAATTGAGGATGTTATCGAAGAAATTTTTGGTGAAATTGAAGATGAACATGATACAGAAGATTGGTTAGAAGAGAAGGTTAACGATAAAGAATACCGCTTTTCAGCGCGTGCTGATATCGATTATTTGAATGAAGAATATAAATTGGACCTTCCAGAATCTGACGAATACGACACATTAGGTGGATTAGTAATTCATGAATTAGAAGCAATTCCAGAAGCGGGAACAGAAGTAGAAATTGATAAAATTACCTTAGTGATTGAGCAGGTAAGTGATCGTCGAATAGAAGTGGTACGCATTATTATCAATCGATAATGAAAGGAATTGTTTTTTCTGTTATCCTTTTATTTATATCCATTCCATTATATCCCAAGCATACGGTAAAGAAGGTCAGACTTTCAGCTGAATTAAAGGAAATTTCAGGATTGGAAAAATTCAATGATTCGATTCTAATTGCGATTAACGATAGCGGTAATTCTCCCGAACTATTTTTTATTGATTTAAACGGTGAAATAATTAAAAAAACCTTTGTTTCAAATGCGCTGAATATCGACTGGGAAGATTTAACGATAGACGATGAAGGCAATCTATACATCGCAGATGTCGGAAACAATGCCCATCTCAGAAATAATCTTTGTATACTCAAATTAAACGCTCAACAAGCATTTACGAGTGACTCAATAAGTGCAGAAAAGATTTATTTCACATATACCAATCAGCTTGATTTTTCTGAAAATTATGTTGCTCAAAACCATGACTGTGAGGCCGTTTTTTGGTTCGAAGATTCACTTCACCTTCTCACTAAAATTACGACTAAACCGAAGAAGGATTATTGGTACAATGGAACTTCGGATTACATGCTTTCAACAAATCCAGGAATACATTCATTGAAATCTAACACGCATTATTGGACAGGTGGAGATAATCGATTGAAACATCAGGTAACTGCGTGTGACAGCCATAATAATGATTTGGCAATTTTAACGTATGGGTTTGTTTATTTCTACCAAATTGGATCACCAAAGGTCATTAAGAGAGAACCAATAAAATTTAAACGCTTAACGCAAAAAGAAGCTTTAGTATACTTTTCAGATAGTAAAATGTATGTGGCCGCTGAAAAAAACTGGTTGTTGGGCGGACCTTTTTTATATACAATTGATTTAAAATGAAAATAGATCTTACAAATTTTGACGCCGTTATTTTTGATATGGATGGTGTGTTAATAGACTCAGAACCTTTGTGGAAAATTGCGATGGAAGAAGTTTTTCGTTCTATTGGCTCTGAATTGACAAGACAAGATTTTCAAAAAACGGTTGGATTGAGATTAGATGAGGTTATCATTTTTTGGCACCAACACGAAGGCTGGAGAAATGTGACACCAAAAGAAGTGGAGCAACAAATAGTCCTTAAAATGGTTGAATTAATTCGTGAAAATGCGGCACCACTGCAAGGTGTTCTTGAAACCCTGGCTTTTTTACAAGCACGAAAAATTAAAATAGGGCTCGCTACGTCTTCTTATGAAATTTTAATTCAAACCGTATTAAGAAAATTGAAAATCGCTTCATTTTTTGAAGTCACCCATTCTGCTGAACATGAAGCATATGGCAAGCCTCATCCAGCCGTATATTTAACCGTTGCAGATCGACTAGCTGTTTCTCCAGTGCGTTGTTTGGTAATAGAAGACTCATTGAATGGAGTCATTTCAGGAAAAGCGGCTAAAATGAAAGTGGTTTGTATTCCAGAGAAAACACATTTCCCAGAACCCAAATTAATATTGGCGGATTATCAGTTTGAAACAATGAGTGATTTCTTAGAAGATATTGGTAAAATAGTTCAATAGTTCAATAGTTCAATAGTTCAATAGTTTGTTCTCAGATAAGCATTAATTGCATCTTAAACCTTTGAACTTTCTTGAACCTTTCTTGAACTTTTTGAACTTTTTTGAACCTTCTTGAACCTTTTTTGAACTTTTTCCTGAATTCTCTATCCTTAAACCAATACTCCTTCTACCCACGCTTTTCCCCACTCTTCTTTTTCTTGGTCAGACCATAAAGCTGGATAGAAAATGCGTTTTTGGAATCTTGGAGGCAGGTATTTTTGCCAGTTCGTTCCACCAGTTGCAGCAATATCTGCAGAATCTTTATTCAAATAACGCACTGCTGATTTGTAATGTGCTAAAGGCCAATTTACATTTACATTGGTGTCATTGTGACGCAAAACTTCTATAACTTCTGTTGATTTTTGTTCCTCGGCGGATAATTTTAAATATACCTGCCATAAATTGCGGTGCTTGCAAGCTTCACCAAGCTCAAGGAATTCTTTTTGGTATCGTTCTTCAAATTGAATAAGCGTTAAGGTTTTTTTACCCGTTGCAAGTTCCGTTGCCCCAGCTTTCCAATAGATATGTTCGTACATGTCCTCAATGGAAGAATTAACGGTATAGTTCGATCGGTGATCTTTTGCTACAAGGTTAATAAAATCAGTGCTGTACATTTCAATGAAGCGGTATTGTGCCGATTGGAATCCACTCGCTGGAAGCAAGGACATTCTAAATTGCATAAATTGCTTTTGATCCATTCCTTTCGACATGATATCGAAACTTAAAATTAAGGCATCAAAATAACGATTGATACGCGAAACACGATCTACAAAGAACGTTGCATTAATTTCTTTAGCATCAGCTAATTGTTCAAATTCTTTTAATGCCAATTGGAAATACAATTCAGTAATTTGATGATACATAATAAAGATGTGCTCATCAGGAAAGTTAGTTCGTGGCTTCTGTAAACTCAACAGCGTGTCCAATTCAATATAATCCCAATACTTCACCGTATCAGCATACAACAAACCATCAAGATAAGATAAAAGATCTTGTCCCATTGAAGAATACTTATCATTAAGTAGCTCCAGTCGCTGTTTAATTTCAGGTGTGATTTCCATTTTGTTCAGTTTTTAACAGAACAAAGGTAAAGTAATAGAAATCCCTTACAAACGCTTGTTAAGATATTAACACCATTAATCGCACTTCATTTTTTATACACGTTTTTGGCATCAATGGCATTAAATTATTTTGAAATAAGTCAAATGTATGCAAGTGCTATTTTTCTTTAAGTCAACTCTTTTTATTTTTTATCCAATTGTAAGATTGTAGGAAAAGATTGTAGGAAATAAAAAAGTAGATTTGTCTTAATTAAAGGTAAGAGATAATTTTTTTACTTTCAATTAAATTTTAATGATAACTTTTAATTATGATTAATTACAATCCAAAAAGTTGGGTTACGCTGATTTTTGCATTTCATCGAAGTGACACCTTCCGAATGTTGTGGAAGGAAATTATTTACATTGGATTATTTACTTTGGCGATCGCCTTTGTTGAAATTCATTTCTTTCCTGATGTTGTCCAATTAGAAAAACTAATTACCGTTTACTCCCTCATTGGGTTTGTTATTTCGTTGTTGCTTGTTTTCCGCACGAACACTGCTTATGATCGTTGGTGGGAAGGTCGACGGAAATGGGGAGAAGTAGTAAATGATACGCGTAATATGGCGGTTAAGCTATCACCTCTTCTAAAAGAGAAATCAGATAGAGATTTTTTTGCTCGAATGATCTCAAATTTTGCAGTTTCAATGAAAGAGCATTTGCGCCTCGGAATTGATATTGATGAATTGAGTTTAATGCCTGATGAAAAAAATGAATTGATTAAACGTAATCATGTGCCAACTGCCATTGTAGAATTAATGTATCGTCGATTAAAATTGCATCGAGAAAAGGGAGAGATCTCGGATGTAGAATTCTTGAGCATTGATAAGAATCTAAATGCCTTGTTGGACAGTATTGGTGCTTGTGAACGAATTAAAAACACACCTATTCCGTTTTCATATAGTCTGTTTATCAAGAAATTTATCTTCATTTATGTTACGACATTGCCATTGGCCTTTGTTGTTCAGTTTGGTTATTTCTCAGCATTGATTGCGACCTTTGTGTTTTATGTCTTAGTGAGTATGGAGGTGTTGGCCGAAGAAATTGAAGACCCATTTGGAACAGATGATAATGATTTACCTGCCGACCAATTGTGCGAGCGTATTGATAAAGTTGTACATGAAGTATTAGCTTAAAACAAAAAAGGTCGCTCAATGAGCGACCTTTTTATTTCAAAAAGATAAGTTCTATTATTCTTTGATGAATTTAACAACTTCTTTACCGTTGCTGTGGTTTACGTTAACGAAGTAAATTCCGTTTGCGAAACCATCTAAAGAAACTTCCATTGAAGCTACACCAGTAGCATCCATTGTACGCATTACTTTTCCATCCATGTTTGTAATTTCAATGCTAGTAACATTGAATTTAGACAATCCTTGGATATTAATTTTGTCGTTAGCAGGATTAGGGACAACTTTAAAAGGGTTGTAAACCAATTCAATTTCACCTAAAGTTCCGATAACGATTTCATAACCTACAAATGTATACGGCGCATTAGCGGGAACAGGTCCAAACATAACAACACCATTAACTTCAATTGATACTTCATAAGAACCAGCTGTTGTTGGT
The DNA here is from genome assembly GCA_044233275.1 of Crocinitomicaceae bacterium. Classification (GTDB taxonomy): domain Bacteria; phylum Bacteroidota; class Bacteroidia; order Flavobacteriales_D; family Crocinitomicaceae; genus M0103. Next base: position 29,740 of record JBIIKG010000007.1, read on the forward strand.
ATACCAGATAACAAAGCGCAGCCTACCGAACCTCCGTTGAATGTACAATTAGAAGTATTACAAGCATAAGACAATCCAGGAGGCAAACCATTCACTCCTGTTACCGTAAATGACTGAATAGTTGCTCCAACTAATATTGGATTTACATCTGAAGCATTAAGGGGAACTTTAAATTGTAATTCTTGCGTATAAGGAACACCAACGGTGCCGTTTGCAAAGTTAGTTGTTGTGTCAGGCCATGCACCAAAAGTTGAATCAGCATAATTTGGAGCGGGAGCAGTAACATCAGGTGTACATTGAGCCATAGCTACAGAAGTACCAAATGTTAATACAGCAATAGATAGTAATAGTTTTTTCATTTAATTGAGTTTTATAGATTAATGAATCCAAATGTAAACAAATTCTGTTTTGTTTAACATGCCTTTAACGTATCTAAATAACAAAGGGTTGTTAAAACCTTAAAGTTGTACTTCATTTTCCCCTAAAACACCCATGATTGGCTGAAATCTATTTATGGTGAATGATCTGATTACTTGGAAGATTTAAAAGCTTTTCTATTCCACTATTAACCAATTAGACATAAAGTAGTTAGTGTCAGAAGATAACTTTGATTTAAATTTGGATTTTCGCAAAAAGAGCTTATTTTTGCTCACAAAATTAATAGTATGAAAAATTTTAAAAATCTTACCTACCTTACTCTAGCTGGTGTCACGGCTATTGGTGTTTCTAGCTGTGGTAAATATGAGGATGGACCTGGTTTCTCACTTCTCTCTAAAAAATCAAGAGTAGTTGGTGATTGGGAAGTAAAATCGATTGGTGCAGATGTTTTTGGATCAGAGTATTCTGTAAATCTGTCTTTTGAAAAAGATGGATCATTAATGCTTACTAATTCTTATAGTTACCAAGGTGTTTCCGAAAGTTATTCGTACGCAGGTTCTTGGGATTTTGCATCAGATAAAGAACAATTGTCGTTGATTGTCGATGGGAGTGTTGAATTATTTGAAATCAAACGTTTGACAAACAAAGAAATGTGGTTAGATGATGATATTACTGCACTTGATGGTGATATCTGGAAGTTAGAATCAAAATAAAATTTATATCTAATCTTAATTAGCCTCCGAGTGAGGCTTTTTTTATGAAGAATCTTTACGATATTAAATACACATCCAACATACCTGACCTACTTTTTAAAAATAGATTCAGTGTATTGATTACAACCTATCAAGTTGGAAAACTAATTGCCATTTCAAGTGATGATGGAAATGAGCTTGTTCAAACCCCAGTAAGTCTGAAAAAACCAATGGGCATAGCGCTCCAAGGTACAAAAATGGCTGTTGCTTGCTTAGATGAAATAAGATTTTTCTCATCCAATGAAAATGTTCATGAGGTACTCAATACTGAAAAAACTTCTTATGATGTTGCCTTTGCACAACGAGCAACGTATCACACAGGAATCCTTGATATCCACGATTTAGAGTTTGGAGATGGTATGATTTGGGGAGTTAACACCTTGCTATCTTGCCTTGCTGTTTATGATATTAACCATAGTTTCCGCCCTAAATGGAAGCCACCTTTTATTGATTCCTTAATTCCTGAAGACCGTTGTCATTTAAATGGAATGGCGATGGAGGAAGGAATCCCAAAGTACGTAACAGCCTTGAGTAAAACGAATTACAAACATGGTTGGAGAGAGGATAAAATGAATTCAGGTGTTCTCTTAGAAGTTCCAAGTGGTGACGTTCTCTTAGAGAATTTAGCGATGCCACATTCTCCTCGTATATACAACGATAAACTTTATTTTTTGGAGTCTGGAAAAGGAAATCTGATAGAAGTTGATAGAGAAACAAAATCAGCAAAAACGGTATTCAATTTTGGGTGTTTCATACGAGGAATGGCATTTATTGAAAATGTAATCGTCATTGGAAAGTCGAAAATTAGAGAAACCTCGAAGGATTTCAACGATTTAAATGTAAAGGAGAACTCAACAAATGCAGGGCTTATATTTTTCGACATTTTAACCAATGAAATTATTGGTCAAATTGATTATACTGCCACCGTAGAAGAAATTTTTGATGTTAAGGTATTAGAAAACACAATTCATCCTGCTATTCTGACAAACGAATTGGAAACGTTCAATCAAATTGTAACCTATCCTGGAAATAAATTTTGGAAGAAGGAGTAAGTTTTCCCGTGATAATCTAAGCATTCAGATCAATGAATAATATTTCATACTATTGAACTGAAAGGGCAAATAAATATGGCTGTAAAGGTATTTACGGTAGCAAGTAATTCCAATTAGAAAAGGTTTACACATACTTTACTAGTTCAGCCGCAAAAGAAGCTCACAGACGATGAGGTTCAACATATTTGCGACAAAATGGTTGTAACTTCAGTTTTTGTTTCGGAAAGGTTTTACAAAAGTCGATATTATAATTCACAATAAATTTAAGTTTCTCATTTGATTAAAAGCACCTTACATACTTAATGTTTACCAAATTAACATTAGAAACACTTAACAGTTTATTATTTACATAAACTGAATCAATCATATTATCATTGAAAATATATTTGTTGAATAAGTTCTTTCTTTTCCAATTTTAAATAATTGATATAGCTCAAGAACATTCTTTAATCGGTTTGGAAATTCAGAGTAAATGTTTTGTATCGATTTAAATCCAATAGCGCAAAAAAAGGAGCAAAAATCTTAGATTCTGCTCCTTTTATGAAGAATATGTTCTTTACAAGGCTTTTTAGCTTACCCAATAAGTTTTACCAAAAAGGTACTTTCAATATATATTGTTTACTCTATGACGACTTTCCGAATATCGGTAATATTACCATTGGTATCAATAAGTTGCAGATAATAAATTCCATTTCCACTCCAATTTGTCAAATCAATGGTAAACAATTGTTGATTGACTGGACTTGTGAAAACCGTTTGACTGGCTGAATTAATAATTGTAATCGTGTAACCCGACATGTTGGCAAAATTTCCGTTGTCAATATTCAGTATATCACTAGTTGGGTTTGGGTAAACTTTAATCAAATTAATGTCATTCGGTGGCGTTAACCCCAACGGAACATTAATAAACAATGTGTCAGTAACTGAAACCAATACTGTTTGTACTGTTGTAATCACAACAGTATCGATTGCATTTAAATAAACCGGCCCATTTAATCCTGTTCCCACCCACGGTGTCTGAACATAGGGAAAAGCTAATTTAAAGGTGGTATCATTACTTTCAAGGCCGGTTGTGAATGTCATCACATTTAAAAAATCGGCTGTTATTGGATTTGTACCTCCCGCAGTATAATCATCGTAAAACAAACCTGTATGAGCCATTAAAGCACCGCTAAATAATTGTAAAGTAATGCGCACCACATCATCTTCTAACCTTCGTCCATTCGGAAAACCATCCATATTCGGAATCCACTCCAAGCTAGCATTGGTATTATAAGGAGCAGTCGTGATTCCCAAAAGATTTGCTTGTAACAATCCCATAGAACTAAACTGTGGATCGTTTCTTTGTGTTGCTGGTACTGCCATATTTAATCGCAACATATCACCAAAAGTCGGTAAGAAATTGTTGATAAAAGGTTTTCCGTCAGCCAAAGGATTCCCATTTTTCCCCGTTGCTAAATGATAAGGAGGCAAATTTGGTAAGCCTGTGTGATAAAGCGGAAGTATATCATAAGAGCGTGGTTGACCCTGACGCAATAAGTAATTTCCGAAAAGATTGACATCTAAAGCAGTTCCAGCTCCACCATTGGTAGCAAGAATCGGCCATAAACCGTCATTAGTATTGCCAAAATCAAATGACTGTAAACTATTTCGCTGAATACGTAAAGATGCCCATGCCGGAATTGCGCCACCGAATAAAGAATTATCCATGTATAAGCCCAATTCAGGATTGCAGAAGTAATTCTCCATCGCAGGGTTTTCATTGTAAGGTGTAAGTGCCTGCCATGCGTTCAAATCACCAATAGGAATAATTACATCGTCAACCAATGGCATCCCTACACGCGAAGTTTGAACATAAGATCCTGAATAATTAACACTTCCGTTTGCAGAAAGCGTTCTAGTATCTTTCTGACTAGTAGAAGCCCATAAGCCAATCGTATAATCTGAATCAAGGATATTAAGCGCAGCAGTTGCGGGTTGTCCATTTTTCTGAAGGGTACTTATTGGGACTTGCAACACGATACTGTGTATGTTTTTGTGTCCGAAACCGTCCATCGCAGACGTAGGGCGAGTATTAGCGATGTCATAAAATCCACCCAAATCCATAAAGAACGGATCGTCAGCGTGTCCACAAAACACAATTTCACCACTGCCACTTGATGCATTCACAAAAGATGCATCGACCAAAGCATTGTAATCCGATGCTCCTAAGCCAACTATAGGATTAGAAATAGACCTTGGTCCGATATTCGGTGGAGGCACACTTCCATTTGCAATTGTAGAAAAAACACCACCGTTCACACTCTTTTCCATCACATAAGAGGTCTTATAATTTTGTTGACCTAAGCGCACTGCAAAAACAGTCGTTGGATCTTGATTTACTTGTGAAAATGTAAAGCGATACGTAATGTCATCTCCAGTAGTCCCATCGTTTTCAACATGTATCTCATAGCGCGTATTGGTACTTTCAAAAGTAGGGTAACCAGGTCCACTTTGTGGAGATTGCATTGGAGAAAAATTGGCTATAATAGTTATCGTATTTTGATTATCCGGACTACGAAAAGCATACAAGTCGGTTGCTTTCGGCCCGCGATTATCAGAATATTGTTGAGCGTTGGTAATATAAGACACGATGCTTAATACCAACATCAATGAAATTTTAAAAGATTGTAGCATAATAATTTATATATTTTTCGACTAAATTATACATATAATTGCTTTTAGTAATATTTTTCGACAGTTTTTAATTATTACACACGAAATACGTTTGAAATATTAATGTTATTGCTTGTGCAAAATTGATGATGAACTGAAAAAGCCATTCTCTCCTTATATACAACGATAAACTGTATTTTTTGGAGTCTGGAAAAGGAAATCTGATAGAAGTTAATAGAGAAACAAAATCAGCAAAAACGGTATTCATCTTTGGGTGTTTTATTGGAGGAATGGCTTTTATCGAAAATGTAATCGTCATTGGAAAGTCGAAAATTAGAGAAACCTCGAAGGATTTCAACGATTTAAATGTAAAGGAGAACTCAACAAATGCAGGACTTATATTTTTCGACATTTTAACCAATGAAATTATTGGTCAAATTGATTATACTGCCACCGTTGAAGAAATTTTTGATGTTAAAGTATTAGAAAACACAATTCATCCTGCTATTCTGACAAACGAATTGGAAACGTTCAATCAAATTGTAACCTATCCAGGAAATAAATTTTGGAAGAAGGAGTAAGTTTTTCCGTGATAATCTAAGCTAAACAGAAACAAAAAAGGCCAATCTTGCGATTGACCTTTCTGCTCCTCCTCTTGGGCTCGAACCAAGGACCCTCTGATTAACAGGCTTGTCTCATTATTTCAAAACCACTATAAACAGTGGGCCGTAGGGGTATACCCTCATAATTTGCTAACATTTTGCACTCAAGATGCCGGATTAAACTTAAAAATTATAATAAAAATTGGGGTGATTTTAATATCAAGTAGGGAATGTGAGCCATACAA
>JBIIKG010000220.1:0-4622 GCA_044233275.1 Crocinitomicaceae bacterium
TATAAGAGCCTATTCCTGTTCGTGTGTTTGACTCACAATTACCGATGTACGAGTTCCCCCAACTTTCACCGAACCACCGCATTTCTCCATAACCATGCCGAAGTCCTGATTGAAATGATCCGATGTAAATGTAATTTCCTGCCAAAAGCAAACCATTACCATTGTTACAATCACCCCAAATACATCCTTGCTTCATTTTTAAGGCAATTTCATTGACGATGGAACTATCTTGTATCAAGGCTGACAATTCTTTGGAGGACATAAATGGCAGGTTTTCAGCTATGTTTTCTTTCAAATTGGCGTTGATAATTTTATTGATGACGATTTGATTTTGAACAAAATTGTCCTCCTTCCAATAACCGGTAATTTTTCGACCCTTCAAATCGTAATAAATTCCTTTTCCATTTCGTTGAGAGGCTTCCCATTCTCCACCAAAACTTGTGGCATCATTTAACCAAATGTAAAGTCCATAACCAGCTCGTTCGCCATTTATAAACTTCCCTTCGTAAACATTGCCATCAACATAAACGAACTTACCATATCCATTTATACAATCACCAGAAACGCATCCTTCATTTCCAAGTTCTTTCTTTAATTCGGTTTCAAATTGAATCCCCATTCTCGTGAAGTCAATAAAATCGTTGTATTTCACATACAAGAATCCCTTTTGTCCCCATTCTTCACCCCAAGAATTTACAATTTCAAACGTGCCGCCGTGGCGATTGTCATCATAACCAATAACAGCCATGGCATGTCCACCATAATCAGCAATGAATTGTTTTTCATTTGCCTCAGGTTTAAACAATCCTGAAGTATCAATCAAATAGAAAGATTTCGGCAATGCCATTCCGATAACAACCGGATGTCCGTCAACTAGCGCTTGTTTGACATTGGCAATATTTTCATCAGCTTCGTTTTTTGAATCAATTACACGAGAGAAATCAGTAATTAAAATAGGTGAATTTTCAAGCGTATTGCTTGGATCTATTCTGGCACCGCATTCAAGTGGATTGTATAAAAATCGTTTGACACCTTTAGAAACAAGGTGATTCGCTGCATTAGTAATCAAAGTTCCTTCACTGCAAGAGAAATAGTTAGATTCTTTTGTGATGTTTAAATAAGTGAAATAAGGATCAAAAGCATATGCTGTTGTAAGATCTTTATTTTCTTGTTTCAACAAACGAGCGTATTCAATGGATGCAGTATAATATGTAGATGACCAACCAACACACGTACCAAATTGACCTTGATGAGCGACTTTTGGCACATATTTCTTTAATGAATATTCTTTTGGCAAATTTTCACCAAAACCAAGTGGTTTTTCTATTTCTGGTACTTTACGATATGCTACCTCATCGAATGTTAATCCGGTAGAAAACTCTTGAGAAATTGCATTATTAAATATGAATAATACAATAATGGTAATGAATTTAGAAAATAAGTTCATATCGAAAATAAGTTGCAACGAATATAGACAAGTTCTTTATTTTACACTGAACTAAAAACGAAAAAGTTAACTAAGTTTTTAACAACTTTTGACTTTTTTTTAGTGAAATAATTGTGTGAATAATTCATATTGAAAAGAAAGTTACAATTTCATTTTCAGTAAATTGCAATAAATAATTCTTATTTTTTTGTTAACGTAAAGAAGTTTGGCTAGTATTCCTTAAATTCGCTCTGACTGTTCCAAACCATTTACGATTATTCACTCTTCATATCATAAAAACATGTTTAAAATTCTTTCAACATTATTCTTTTTAATTGTATTTACATATACCTATTCTCAAAAGAAAATGGCTTTTGTAATTGCGATTGGTGAATATGCATCAAATGACGGTAAAGGTTGGAAAACAATTTCAAGTGTAAACGACACTAGCCTTATTCTCCCTGCATTGCGCAAGCAGGGTTTTGAAGGTAAAAACACTAAACTTCTCATCAATTCTCAAGCAACTATCGAGAATATACGTTCAGAATTTGCTGCTTTTACAAACCAAATAGGTCCAAAAGATATCGTTGTTATTCACATTTCGGCTCATGGCAGTCAAATTCAAGATATGAGCAAGGATGAAATAGATGGTTTTGATGAAAGTATTGTGACATACAATGCTATTCTACCGAAGCATTCGACAGATTTTAATACCGACATCAAACAATATTTATTGGATGATGAATTAAATACAATCATTTATGGTATTCGAAAACAAGCCGGAAAAGAGGGAGATGTACTTGTTTTTATGGACAATTGTCACTCTGGCAGCGGAACACGCGCTGTAGGAAAAGTACGAGGAGGAACGGATCCATTGATGATGGATAAAAAAGCATCCTATTCAACTCAAAAAGATCAATCCGTTTCAATGGAAAAATTGGTTGATGAAAACCAAATTGCGCCTTATGTAGTTATAAGTGCCTCAAGAGCAGAAGAACCCAATTCAGAAATTGTGTTGGCTGACGGCAAAGGTGCTGGCTCACTGAGTTATGCCATTTCGCAAGCATTGGAAAGTATTTTATCGTCTACAAGCTACAGTTCATTATATGCATCCATTCAGGCAAATATGAACGAATGGGTTCCCAAGCAACACCCAGTAATTGAAGGAAATGGCATAAACAGAACACTTTGGGGAGGTAATTTTGTCGCTATTCCACCCTATATTGAGGTGTCAAATGTCAAAGATGAGCGGATGGTGGTAATTGATGCAGGAATCTTAGCAGGTGTTACCAAAGAATCTACAATTGCACTTTATGCAGCTGGAATTTCAGATACAACAAAAGCAATTTGTTTAGCAAAAGGCAAAGTTGTTTTTGCTGACAATTTCAAATCAACGGTTGATCTAGATAGAGATTTAACAGATTTAAGACCGGCTCTTTATTGGGCATTTATTAAGAAAACGCATTTCCCAATCGATCCTATAAGTGTAAGTTTCGTGAAATTAAACGATAATGAAACTGCGATTTCAAAAGATCATATAGATAAATACACTGAAACATTAAAATCGAATAGTTTGGTCAATTTTGAAGGAACTCCTTCTATTCGCATTGTAATGAAAGGTAAACATGAACTGATTATTGATGCTAAAAGTGATTATACCTTTGATACGATTCGCCCAAATAAACCATATACAGATGAGCTGAACAAAGCTATTGAGCGCTATATACAATACACATTTTTAAAATCCTATGAAATAAAAGATCCTAAATTCAATATCACGGCGCGATTCATTCCATATATAAATGACAAACCTGACACTACTTTAATTTTATCAAAACAGCGAAATGGTTTGTATGAGTTTGCCGTTGGAGATAAGTTTGTAATTGAAATTACAAATCATAATTCAAATAAGGTATACTTTAATATTTTGGATATTGAGCCTACTGGAAAGATTAATCCCATTATGCCAAACAGCAAGGATTCTAAGAATCTAATCAAAAAGGAAGATTTGTTTATCGATGGAGATACAACGAAAGTTTTCAAAGACTATCCAATAAAACTTTCCCCTCCAATTGGAGATGAAATATTTAAATTCTTTGTAAGCGATAAACCTTTAGATATGGAATATATTGCAACAAACAAAGAGACAAATTCAAGAAATATGTCAAGTGACTTAGACCGAGTTTTTAAGAATTCCTTTAAACCATCGACTCGAGGTGAATTTAGTTCAAAGAATGGTTCTGTTTTCAATCTTAATTTTATTATACTTCCTGAAGTTAAGAAGTAAAACGAATTCATTGTACTTTTACTAAGTAATTCATTTTTAGAACTCAATGATTAAAAGTCTACTAATATTTTTTCTACTACTACTCTGTAAAGAAAGTTTTTCTCAAGATTCCAGAGGAGGCGATGTTGAAAACACATCAACAAGTGGATTTAAAAATGTCTACGGCTTAATCGTTGGAATTTCAGATTATCAAAACGCTACATCTTTAAAATATGCAGATAATGATGCTGATTTAATAACCAAAGTATTGGAAAATAATTTTCCTCAAGCAAAAGGAAATCTTATTAAGTTAGTCAATAAGCAAGCAACAGAATTAGCTGTAAAATCAGGACTTGGACAAATAAATAAAAAAGCACAATCAGGTGATTTAGTGATTTTCTATTTTGCAGGACATGGAGATGTCGCTAATATTGAGGGTTCCGACAAAGGTTATTTTTTAGCGCATAATGCAAGTGAATCGAGAGATTATGAGGCTGGAGGAGCTGTGCGCTTTAGTGATGTACACGATTCGATTGTAAAAATCACATCAAAAGGTGCCAAAGTCTATTTAATAACAGATGCTTGCAGATCAGGAACAATTATAGATGCTAAAGGCGCAAGTTTAACGCTCGCAGCTTTTAATACAGGTTATTTAAATACGACCAAATTCATAAGCTGTCAGGCAAATGAACTTTCTTATGAGTACGATTCTTTAGCACATGGAGCTTTTACTTATTACCTAACAAAATCTATATCTGGCTTAGGTGATAGTGATCAAGATAAATTGCTAACCCTTAATGAAACTCAGAATTATTTAATAAATACCGTACGACCTCTCACGAAAAAACTTCAGACGCCAACAATTCAAGGAGCCGATCAATTTGCTGAAATTTTTAATTGTCAACCAGATGTTATTTCCTTTTTAAGTAT
>JBIIKG010000161.1:0-6296 GCA_044233275.1 Crocinitomicaceae bacterium
AAACCCCCTTTAATTGTCAAGTTTGAAGATGCTATTCTAGCCGAAGATTTGTACGGAAAATCCACATCTGCTGAATTTATTTTGGAAAATGCAATCAAGACAAAAGCGGCAACGACAGAGGAAATCTCTGCTATGAAGTTTCAGTTAGCAGATGCATTAATGGGTCGAGCACATGGAACAATGAATATTTTTCTCCGCGGGAAACCCATGACTCAGGAGAATGATGATTTTGCGACTGCTGAAAAAGATCTTAAAAAAGCAGCGGTACTATTAGGAAATACACACCCAGTGTTCACTACTCTAATGAATCGAGCAGCCTTTTTCGAGGCTATGGAAATTATCAAAAACAAGAGTCAAACTGAATTAGCAAAGGCAGAAAGTATTCTAATTTCTTTGCAAAAGAAAGAGCCAAAAGCGACCTATATTCATCAAGGATTGGCAATGCTTTACATCCAAAAAAACAATAAATCGCAAGCGTTAACTGAATTAACCGAAACGCAAAAGCAAATAAATACATGGAGCAAGCCCAAAAACTCTGAAGCCTATTTGTCCATTTTATCGGGAGAATTAAATAAATCACTCGAGTTATTAAAAGAGTCGGAAAAATTATCATCTGATAAATCTGATGTTTATTTACTGCGCTCTCAGATGCATTTAGCCAATTTTCAATTGATGGAAGCTCAAAAGGAAGTTGACAAATTGGCGAATTCTGCACCTGGATTAAATACCTCTGAAAAAGCATTGTTAATTGGGAAAATTGAAGAATTACGTGGTAGATTACAATATGCAGAAAAGACTTACAAGGAAGAATTAAAAACAGATGCAACAAATACAACTATCTTAATTCAACTGGCAGAATTATATTTAAAGGAAAAAGACACTTTACAAGCTAAAGAACATTTCAATAAAGTGTTGAAATTAGAACCATCAAATCTGAGAGCAAAAAATAATCTAGCAAGTTTAACAAAAGGAAGTATTTCATCTGTAAATCTTGATTATTACTCAATTGAAGATGTTGTTGCTCACTTGAATACATTGGAGTCAGCAGGTAAAAATACAGAAGCGTTGACTATAATCAATAAAGCTTTAGAAATCAATAATTGGTCACCAGAATATTACTACCAGAAAGGTAAAATTCTCTATAGTCTGGGTCGACAAGAAGAATCTGCTCTTGAATTAAAAAAAGGTATAGCATTGAGTCCTTACCATTACGAAAGTTTAAGAGCACTTGTCTATATACTTATTGGACAGAAAAAGTTTGTTGAAGCAGAAGGAATTCTAAAGCAACATGACAATTACTTCCCAAATTCGTCGAAATGGCTCACATTTGAATACAATGCCTATCGTTTAATGAATTCAAAGAACAATTTGTTTCCTCTTCTAGAAAAAGCAATAAAAATGGATTCATTTGATTTAGAACCCTACCGTGAGCTTATTCTATTGCATATAGAAAATAATGGTTTTCTGAATGCTCAAAATGAATTAAAAACGCTTCTAGAAATTGGAGGAAACGAATTTGACAACTCCAAATTCCTTTATCGTGTTGATGCTCAGGTAAAGAGTGCATTTACTAAAAAGAATTATTATCCATTGACCGCTGGAATCGAAATTCTATTGAAAGAGAATCCTGTAGATGCTGATTATTTATACATGGGCTCAATGATTGGCTATATGAACAAGGATTATGAAAAAGCCAATTTACATCTTCGAAACATTGCCAAATTTATGCAGACACTTTCACCTGGTTCACAGCTAGAATATTACAAATTAAAAGGAAAGGTTTTACTGGAAACAAAGAACTTCGAAGAAGCCGAGAAGGCATTTCAAATGTATAACATGAAAGCTGGTAAACCTTGTTATTTAGGACTAGCGATGGCGCAGTTTGAATTAGGTAAGAAAGATAGTTGGATCAGTAATTTACAGAAGGATATGGATATTTCTGATTTCAATGAAGACGCCAATATCCGCTTTCAAAAAATGCTTAAAAAAGCAGGGATGTAATAAAAAAGGATGACAATTGCCATCCTTTAAAATTTTAAATTTCAATTAGTTAATCAGAAAAAACTATTGATATTGAAGGTTAATCCCATGTAAACACCAAAATCAAACACCTTTTTCACAGGTACTTCAGAAAATTCTGAGATCAAAGCATCTCCAGCTTTTAAACCATCTGACAATCGATTAACTCTACCACCAAAAGCTCCTACGTTGATAATCACACGTTGACTCTTACCGATGATTCCAGAAAGACCCGTCATGTACATGAAATCCTTTTCACCTTCTGTTGGAACACTCAATCCAAATGATCCTCCAACAGTGAAAGGTCTATAAGATTGACGATAAAAATGAAACATTGTTGAAATAGCTGGTGTAAACATGTCTCCTTTCACTTCTGAAATTATTCCTCCATTGTTTAAGTAGGAGTTTTGTCCACCAAAATAACTCACAAAAGATAACCCTGCAGAAGAATTAATTCTTAATCCACCTTGTGTAGGAACTTTCAGAATTCTTGTTTTAACATTGCCTAATGTATCTTCTAAGTCATTTGCATAACCAAATTTCATTGTGATTTGGGTTACGTCTTTTTCCGTAAGCAAAGAGTACTCATAATTGAAATCTGCGTGAATTATTTTATCGTAATTGTCATAAACTTGCATTAATTCTCCTCGAATTTCAGTGAGCGATAGTCCCTCTGCAGCAATTTGAAGATTATCATAATTCGCTGCGATTGAATTATTACGTTGATCAATTTGCATTGTATACTTTGATAATTCTGATTTTACGTCTTCTGATTTAATCTTTTTGTTGAGTTCACTTATTGAAGTTTTTACTAAGTCACTGTTTGATCGAAAATTGGAGTATGCAACCATATAATTGTTTACCAATTTTGATTTATCTGATGATGTTTGAATCACAGAATTTAATTCGACATTGCCCATGAAAACTTCTTTCGCTAACAAATCGGCACGCTTTATCATTTCGGCGTGAGAAATATTTGGATTATAAAGTAATTTCTGTAATTCCAAATTAGTAAACTCAACTAACGTTAGATAGTCAAAAAGCTCATCTACTTTAATACTTGAAGAAACCAATTCATCATTCATTTTTTTCAATGCCAATGTGCTTTCTTCTAAAGCATCTAATTCATCGTCATAACCTGAATCTGCTGCTCCAAATGCAGCTGTAATACCTGCAATCCCCTGAAATTTACCATCTTTAAAAAGGGACTGATAAATGTCATTGTCTTTTACTTCTGTAACTACATCATTAAAAGCATTTAAACCAGTAGAGTAACCACTCATGAGAGTTTCAATGTTTTGCTCACTGTTAATAGGCGTTTCATCAAAAGATTCAGATTCAAACGTCACATCGTAATAAAATGTATTCAAGTCTTTAACAACAACTTTTACTGGAATATCTTTGTAACTGAAAGGCTGTTTCTTTTTGATTGTATCCCCTTTCTTTGTGATTTTATAGAAGGTGTAGGTTTCATCATGATAATTATATTCAATTATCGAACTTTGCGCCATGCTGAACATTCCGTTCAACAAAAGTAAAAATGCTAATATCTTTTTCATTCTTTTAAATTAGGAACCGAAATATAATAAGATTTAATCAAAATGATACTTAAAACCGATTAATCACTCTAGCTATTTAATGCTTAGTTAACATTTTAATGGTTTAATTCTGTATTTTAGGTGTTACAATAGTAGTTCTCTCAATAAGAAAATCATACAATGAAAAATCAATTTTTACTGCGCGAAGATATTACTTTTTTGAATTTCGGGTCTTTTGGTGCTTGTCCAAAACCTATTTTCGAAGATTATCAAAATTGGCAACGTATTCTTGAAATGGAACCTGTTCAATTTATAACTGTTGATGGTTATGACTATTTAAAGACATCTCGAAAAGCACTTGCTAAATATGTTAATTGTCTAGAAAAGAATCTGGTATTCGTCACCAATCCAACTTTTGCCATTAATATCCTAGCCAAGTCACTAAAATTGAATCCTGGTGACGAAATACTGAGTACGAATATAGAATATGGTGCAATGGATCGCACGTGGGAATATTACTGTGAAAAATCAGGTGCTAACTACATCAAACAAAAAATTACTCTTCCTTTGGTAGATAAGCAAACTGTAATTAGTGAATTTTTTGAAGGATTTACCCCCAAAACGAAAGTGATCTTTATTTCTCAAATAACTAGTTCAACTGCACTCATATTGCCAGTCAAGGAAATCTGTGAAGAAGCAAAACGCCGAGGAGTAATCACGATTGTTGATGGCGCACACGTACCAGGACATATAGAACTCGATTTACAAGAATTAGAAGCTGATTTCTACACAGGGGCTTGTCACAAGTGGATGATGGCGCCCAAAGGTTGTTCATTTTTATATGCAAAAGAAGAATTTCATTCATTGCTCGACCCCGTGATAATTAGTTGGGGATATAAGGCATTCGTTCCAAGTGATTCGCTTTTTTTTGATTACCATCAATTCAATGGAACCAGAGATTTTTCGGCATTCCTGACGATTCCAGCATGTATCGATTTCATGAATAAATACGATTGGAAAGCAGTTTCAGATGCTTGTAAAGATCTTTTAATTACTGAGGCTCCACGCTTTTTTGATTTATTGAGATGTAAACCACTTGCCCCATTGTCAAAAGAATTCTTTGGTCAAATATGCAGTATTCCTATTTCAACACCCGAACCGGAAAAATTACAACGACTTTTATATGAAAAATATAAAATTGAAATCCCAGTAATGCGTCATGGAAAAGATGTTTATATTCGTTTTTCTGTTCAAGCTTTTAACACAATTGAAGACTTGAATGTTCTTTATGAAGCACTCAGCGATATTATGAATTCAAGCGATCTGATAAACAAAGCTTCTTAAAAGCGTTTAGTAAAGGCTTTAGAAAAATCTTTTTTTTGTTCTTTAAGGAGACGAGTTATTTGTTTATCAATCTTTTCTTAATGACTTTAATTAATCTCTTTGAAAGACCGAATCCCAAATTATAGAAAAAGACCCATGCAGCTGGGTTTTCTGAAGCTTCAGAAAACACGATTAAGGTTGCCGACAGTCGTTGTAATCTGCTGGTTGGAGTAAACTCCTCTTTCCGACGAATCGGAATGCAGCCCGCCATTGCTTGCCTGAGACTCCCCTGATGGTCATAAATGTTAAGCTTCAAGAGTAATCTGCATGGGCTCCACCGAAATGGATAAGGTCACTGCACCACTCTGTGGTTGTACCTCTAGCACAAAAGTACGCATTTCACAACTCCACTCCTAGTTTAGAAAGCATTCATTCAAAAAATAGTATCTTCGCTACCGAAAAAATTGGCTGATGTATTTAATTAAAAAGCTTTTATATAAAATTCTGAGCGAAAAACAGTATTTGCGCATTCTTCATCGTGCGTTTTATCTTTTGTTTGATCTTGGTTTTCTCAAAAACGATAAGCGTTTCAAGTATCATTACGCGGTTAAAAAACTAATTCAAGCCAATTACACTGTCGTTGATATCGGTGCAAATTTGGGTTATTTCACAAAAAACTTTGCTCGTTTAGCAACGAATGGAAAGGTTATCTCCATTGAACCAGTCCCTCAATTTTTTGACACCCTAGATTGTTTCATGAAATCGTTTCCAAATTCAACGCGCTACAATGTTGCATTAGGAACGGAAGAAGGCAGTATTACGATGGTTTTACCGAAATCGAATGGTATGATTCGAACTGGATTGCCACATATTGCTGAAAGCGAAGCAGAGAAAAGTCAACACGATACGAAAGAAGTTAAAGTTGTTAAAGGAAGTGAACTGTTAAGTAATTTGGATAAAATCGATTACATCAAATGCGATATTGAAGGATATGAATTGACAGTTTTTCAAGAAATCAAATCTTTATTGGAAAAGCACCTACCTTTCGTTCAAATTGAAATTGCAGAGAAAAACATGCAAGAAATGCTGGCTATATTTGATTCATTAGGTTACACACAATTCGGAATCAAGAATTTTAAATTCATTGAAGAAAAAGGAGTGCAAGCCGAAGAAGGTGATTTCTTTTTTGTACCAGCAAACAAACTTGCTTCTTTTAAAGAATCAATTTTAAGCAACTAAAAAGCTATTAATTAGACTCTTCAATTCCCTTTGACCTTAATTTTTCAATTTCGTGTTGTAGTTTTTCTATTTCGTTATTCTTCTTTTTAAATCGACGATAATCGAAAAGAGACGAAAGAAAAAAACCGATGGCAAAACAAAGTATGATCAGAATAGTCAGCGGTAAACTTACTTTTC
>JBIIKG010000092.1:0-10890 GCA_044233275.1 Crocinitomicaceae bacterium
TAAGTATCCGAACATGCTCCAATAGTTACGATTACGGCATATGATCCAGTTAATTGGTCTGTCGCATATGATTGATTTGTTTCGCCAGCTACAGGACTATTAGAATTAGCACAATCTATCCATTGATAGCTTGCACCATTTTGATTAGCGCTTAGCAATATTCCATTTTGATTTACACTATTATCAATTTGAGCAGGAACAGTTACAGTAACTGAACCGCAAGTCGAACCTGCGCAACCACCTGTTCCGATGGCATAATATGTTGTAGTTGTTAATGGACTAACTGTCAAACTTGTACCTGTTCCGATTGATGTTCCATTGCATGAACCACTAAACCATTCCCATTGTGTAGCTTGGTTCAAATTTCCTGAAGTAATTATTACTGTTGCATCGTCACCATAACAGATTGGTGCCACTGAACTTAGACTTGGCACATCTGGTTGAACACATGTTGTGATCGCAAAATTATTATTAGAAATGTCAAAGAAAGTGCCCGCCGCAGAAATAATCATGATGCGTGCAGTTGTTGTTGGAGTAGAAGGAACCAAAATAGATTCTGACCCATCATTCGTTGTACCTGCATTTAATTCAAACGGATAGCTTAAACCGCCATCGATTGATAATAGAATGCGAACTGAAGAGCAATTTACAGGTGCTAAATTTGTATTTGCAACATTCCATGTTACAGTTTGAGTGCTATTTTCAGGCCAGCTAATTCCTGCTGCATCCGGGTAAGTTACTATGAATGGTCCAGCTGCGGCAGTTGTTGAAAGCGTAACATCTGTATAGTCGTTGCATGATCCAACGGCATGATTGTCTTTGACTGAAACCCTGAAATTCATTGTGCGTGTGACAGATGGAATTACTTCCCAAGTATAAGGACCGTTATTCGCTAAAGCACTCAATTTCGGAAAGTAACGAGTTGGCAAGGTATCAGGATCAAAACTTCTAAAGTTCGGGCCACCAGTTGCTGTTGCTACAGGCGGCTGAGTAGATGCTTGGTTGTTCATTTGTTCCCACAAATAAGTCAATTGGTCACCGTCAACATCAGTGGCAATGGCAGTCAAAGCAAATGGAGTATTGGCAGGAACAGTGACATTTCCATTCGTTGAAGCGATAACCGGTGGGGTATTATTTAAACTAGTCAATACTTCACATGTGTGTCCATTACTTAAAATTTCGTTACTTATCTCACCTAAATTATATCCATGGAAATAGTCATCACTATTGCTTTGTACATCTGGTGCACAAATTCCAGCATAACCCATAATCGTTGATGCACTTCCCGGTTCTCTACGAGCAGCCGCAACACTGTTGCAGTTATTGTTTTGAGTATGGTTACCACCAAATTGATGACCTATTTCATGTGCCACATAATCAATGTCAAATGGATCGCCCACAGGAGCGGAACTTCCTGTTACACCGCGCGCTTTTTGACCACCAGTGCATACGACACCTAATCCTGCTAGTCCACCACTATTTGTTCCAAACACGTGACCAATATCATAGTTGGCACTTCCGATTTGATTATCAACATTTGTTTGATTTTGATTGATCATTGTTCCTGGAGTACCATTTGCGTATGGATCTGAACCAGCATTCGTATAAATAATCAGGTTGTTATTGGGAACAATCACCATCGTAATAGCAATGTCTTTTTCATAGACACCATTTACTCTGTTCATAGTTGTTACTTGCGCAGCCTGAGCTAAAGCCAATGTACCTCCTTGAAAAGCGGTGTATTCTCCTGTTGCAGCAACTGCCAAGCGGTATGTGCGTAAATCACAAGAACCAAACATTGCTTTAATATTCCCAAGTTCAGGTTCACTCATTGTTTCTGTTTCCATTGATTGTAGTTGGCAATCAATTACTTTAGAAGTAATAAAATCTTTTTTACGGTAAACGATGTAGTATTCTGTATTTCCATCCATGTAAGGGTCAATGAAAATGGTGCTTTGACCTGGGATAAAAATCATAGCGTGTAATCCTTGTGGCGTAATATCCCATTTTCCATAGGCACCTGATCCATCTTTTGCATAAGCATCATAGCTTCTGATTTCAGGAAAAAGGGCATTTAAATCAGGATGCATCGTTTGGTTTCTTTTAACTGAATATGCTCTTGTTGTTCCATCGGTATGAGGTAATTGTAAATGTCCAACAAAGCCATTTATTTCTCCTTCGCGATACGTTACGCCTTCTAATTGCTGACGCAATGATTCGATGTCTAAACGAAATAATTGAAAAGTAGAAGCTTGAATTCTTGGCACTCCAATTACTGGCACTCCCGTAGAGCTTACATTTTCAATGTCGTATTGGATGTGTTTAATGGTTTGTGCAGAGACACTAAAGCTCCACAATAGAAAGGATAGAGAAATTCCTTTCATTAAAGATAAATAGTTCATAATTCTAGTTTTAGCATCATAAAATTACTAAAAATCAGCTTTAAAATCAATAGTTTGATTTTCTAAATATATCTGAAACAGCTGTAAATCAAAGCTGGTCAGTTTTTTTTCTGACGAAAATCAGTTTTTTATCTAACTGAACTCATTCTTTGGCTTTACATTCTAAAAGATATTTGCTCAATAAAAATAGAACGTATGGAAGCAAAAGTGCATCAAAGTAAATTTGAAAAATTATTGAGCGATTCAGAGTTTAATCGTTTTGGATTGATTTGCGTTATTCTGACAATCGTTGGTTGTTTAGGAGGAATTGCGGTAGGAATGGGTGCCTTGGGTAATACATTGGCAACTACAATTATTATAATCCCAACTATGGTTACCTTAAGTTTACTTCTCGCTGTTGCACCGATGAAATGGATTATGATGGCAGGAATTGTTAGTTCCACAATCGACATTTTATTCATTATCTATTTTACATTATTGGCCTAAGTATTCCAACATACAAGGTGTTTGTTCAACGGAACAAACAAGGTTTTCTATTAGGACCGAGTTGCAACTGCGATTCGGTCTTATTTTTTTGCTTTAGGTAATGTAATTGTGAAAGTTGTTCCCTTATCTTCACTCGTACTAAAGTCAATTGTACCATTATGATTTTCAATAATCTGGCGTACCATTGCCAAACCTAAACCGGTACCTGTACTTTTTGTTGTGAAATAAGGGACAAAAATTTTGCTCTGTTGATCAACTGGAATACCAACGCCATTATCCATAATTTGGATGACAAATGAATTTTCCTTTTCACAAACATCAATCGAAATTTTTCCGGGGATCTCATTTGGTATGGCTTGTTGGGCATTCTTGATCAAGTTATTAAACACACGCAAAATCTGATCTTTATCCGCTAGGATTTCGACATTTTTTAGTCGACTTACCAAGGTGATTTCACACTCTTGTTCACTGTGAGAAACTTCAATTACACGTTCAATAAGAGGCAACAAATCCATCTGCTCCTCGTTTGGTTTTGGCATTTTTGCAAAATTGGAGAACTCATTCGCGATTTTGGTCAAAGCATCAATTTGTTCTATAAGTGAATTAGCAACCTTCGTTAATTTAGCACCTGAATCTGGATTAGATGGGTCATACACTCGTTGTAATTGCTGAATACTCAACTTCATCGGTGTTAAAGGGTTTTTAATTTCATGAGCTACTTGTTTCGCCATCTCACGCCATGCACTTTCACGCTCGTTTTGGGCAAGTTGTTGTGCTGCAAATTCGAGTTCATCGAGTTTCTGATTGTAATCTTTTACAAGTGCACCAATTTCATCATCCTTGGTGTAATTAATTTGTTGGTTGTGTTTACCGAATTTCACACCGGCAAAACTTTGCTGTAATAAACGCAAAGGCGCTGTTACCCAGTTGGAAATAAATATGGCAAGAATAATAGAAACCGCCAACAGAAGCATGAAGACATTGATGATTGCAACTAAAAAGTTCTGAATTTGATTTTCGAATTCTTTTTGTTGACCAAAATGCTGTAAGTTCATGTAACCAAGTAATTCGCCTTCACTGTTGTAACTTGGTAAATAGGCAGATGAATAATCTAAATCGCCAATATTTTCTTGATGAATAAACTCGCTTTTGTTTTCAATTTTCATCGTGTAAAAAGCCGTCGGATTCATTTGCTCACTTATTAAGCCCATGTTGAATACCTTCGGACGAGAACAAGCGATTAATTGCCCTTTTTTATCATACAAATTGATGTCTGTGACAAAAACCTTAGAGAATTTCCGCAAAATATATTCTAAATAGTTACCGTCACGTTGAATATCTAAGTATTTCTTTGTACCAATTTTTGATTTTATTTCCTTGTCAACCGAATTCAATTTTTCACGAATCATTTGATGCGTATAGTCGTTGTATTGATTGCGAACAAATATTCCACTTCCCCAGCCAAAGCCAAGCAGTGAAACGAATACCAATCCAATAAGAACAAATTGAATTTTAATGGCCAAGCTGAAGGTCCTTTTGAAAAATGGAGTTGTATTAGATGATTTAAAAAACGAAGGAAGTAGTAAGATTCCGAAAAAACAGAACAGGTAAGAAAAGGAAGTAATTAGTTCTATGCTCGAATGGTTTTTACTCGATAGAACAATGATGTCATTTTCGCTTTTATGCAGAATATAATGATTATAACCTCCTTTGTCTTGGAAACCAGAATTTTTGCGCCATTCTCGCACAAGTTTATCATTAGAAGGATAAGTGAAAATCCCATATTTTGTAATTAAACGACCGTCATGATATTTCGCAATTGAATAATCTTCTAGAGATTCTATTACATTCGCCCCAGATGATATGAGCAATCTAGGGAAACCTATTTCTTCAGGTATTTTTTTTGATTTGAGTGTTGCTACAAAAATCCCTTTGTTCAGCGAATCATTCGTAATAAGTGGCAAACGAATGATGTAACTGTATTGGTCTGTGTAATCTTTAATAAATACAATGCTGGTATCAATCTCAGAAATGGACCCATGTTCGGATATCAAATGATCAATGTCGCTGGATGTGAAGTTCTGATTGTCATCGACTATTAATGAACCTCCATTTACGTCAAACAAATTGAAATTCATTTCATAACGTTCCCAATAGCCATTAAAAAAGCGTCTTTCCATTGCGTCTTCGAAATCTGAAACGCTCATTTTACGGTCGAGGGTCAAGAATTTCAACAAAAAGGCATCTCCTTTCAACTGTTGACTTAGGTTGTTAAATTCAATTTCAGTTACAATATCTTTTTCTGTTGCAATTTGATTCGCGAATAACTCTCGATCTTGTCGCTCCTTTCGACCACTTAATTCTGAAAAATTGTTAGCTAAAGTCGCACTAAACAGGAACAAGAATAGGATGGAAAATCCAATCTTGTTTTTAATATCCTGACGAAAAACTTGATAGGACAATAAGGATAAGAAAAGCAGCGGAAATAGACCGCCAAATAGCAATTGATTTCCCATTGTGATTTCGAATATGAAAAAGGAAAATCCGAGCATAAAAATTCCTACTGCAAGGGTGGAAATGCCCATTTTGTTTTTATAATGCAACCTGAAACCAGCAAGTACGAATTGATGGATACAGAAATAAAGTGCACCTAGACTGACAATTGCTAGAATAGAATATGCGTTCAATGAAAATAATTGTTCGATATCCAAAGGAATGGAAGAATTTTCAATTAGTCCATTGGTAAAAACAAGTAACATATACCACAAGGGGAAATTCAGTAATAATACGATATACCCAATGTATCGTGTGAATTTTGTAGAGCGCAAAGATTGAATAGAAGCTGTTAGAGCAATTAGGATATAGCAAATTACAATGACATTGATAAGGTATTCAAAAAAGTTGGGGAAGTAGGAATTCGAAGCATATAAATCAGGTTGATAAATCCTTGTGTCCTTCATAAAGCTGAACAATTCTAGTCGCAGAGAAATGAAGCGCAATCCGATAATTAGAAAGACGAAAACAATCCCTATATAAGGAGAACGTTCTTTTGTTGAGCGATGAATGGCGAATAACCATGTGCAAAGTGCTAGGAGAAATAGTAAACTGAGGACAACTGACTCATTTTCGTTGGCAACTTGTAGTTCATCTGGGACAAAAGAAAAAACAAAGGTGTTTGCAAGTGAAGAGATACTGTAAGCATCAATTTTTTCTAGTGAAATACTTCCTTCGAATGGGATGTAAAAAGATTCAGAAAGCTCGTTTTTTAAATCCTTATTTTCATATGGATAATCGTGTTTGATTAAAAAACTAGCGCATACTTTGTATCCATCTGATTCAAACATTTTGGAATAATACCAACCATTTTGTAGATGAATAATGCCTTCTGAAGGAAAATGAATATCGGCAAAAGAGAGTACTGGAAGCTGATTGGTATTCCAAAAAATCAATGAGTCACTTTTGAAAATATGCAAATAGAATTGGTTTTCTTCCGTGTAATTGGACCAAGTTGCAAAATCTTGATTGTGTTTTAACTCGTCTTTTTTTAAATCTAAAAAGCGATTCAATTCTTTTTCCTTTTGAGAAAACTGCTGCTGAAATGCCTTGATTAATGGTTTATGGTTACTTGAAAATACCGCTGAAAAGTAAAGGGCAAAAACCACACTTGAAAGCAAGGCGATACCATAAAAGCGATATTTTTTCAGTTGTTTCATGAGCTCACATCCACCTGTTCTAGTCGTTTGTCAATCAATTTTACCAATTCACCAAAATCTTTATCCGCATGCTCATCGTTACGGAACCTGAAATCAGCAAATGAAGCATAAGGTAGTAAGTAATTCTTATAACATGGCATTACATGGTGTTCCCATTGATACATAATGTCTTCTTTGGAGTAACCTCGCGTGGTTTGATCTCTTAATAAACGACGATCTAATTGTGTTTCGGGGTGCACAGAAATAAAAATAGACAAATCAATCACAGCTCTAACCATTTCATAATGAAACAAGAAAAGTCCTTCCACAATGATTAGTTGTGAGGGACGAATCATAACTGCAGTATCTAAATCTGGCGGAGCATTGAAATGATATTCTTTCACATGAATGTGCTCGCCGTTAATTAATCGGTACAAATCATCGATTAATTTTCGCTCATCCAAGGCAGATGGGAGATCAAAATTTACTTTACCATTGTCATCAATCGCTTGATTTCCTATGGGAAGATAGTAATTGTCCATAGAAAAGACAGACGGTTGCAAATGCGCGTACGTTTCAGAAATACGTTTTAAAAGTGTTGTTTTTCCAGAACCACTTCCTCCACAAATACCAATTATCATTTTTTAATCAATTCGAAATTAACACTAGTTGGTTTTTTTAATTGATTTACATCAAATAAAAGTACACTTGCTGTCAAAGATACAGTAAATCTATCGCTTGATGAATCTTGCATCACACGACTTGGATTATTTGGTGTTAATTTCGAATGGATGTTCTTGACAACTTTTTTAGTTGCGTCTTTCGGAAGGAAATAATCAAAGGCACCATTTACTATCGCAAGTCCCTCATTCATAGGGAATACTGCAAATTTTTCGAGCTTTTTGCTGTTTTCTGCAGCAATGGGTGTCGATTGTACTTTTTCCCATTTCCCACTTTTCATAATATACATTTCTAAAAATCTTCCAGCACCATTCGATTGAATTCCTGTCAAATAAAAGTTGTCATTGCTTCTAACAATTGCACCTGTTTGATTATCACTTAATCCAAGGTGATATTTTCCTGTCATTCCAAAAGGAACAACAAGTGATGTTTCAAATGAAAAAGACGGTGCAGGAATGAATGAGGTATTCGTTGTTTCACCTCTTGAATTGGTTGTTCTCATTGACCAACCAGTCTTTTTATCTTGAACATCTTTTGTCACAAAGAAAATATTCTCACCTTGAAATCCGCAATAATTCCAATGTCCATATCGTACATCTTTTAAATTTTCTTCACTTACTTCACCCAATATATTGGTGTATAACAACATGTTATTATGCGTCATTGCAACCAAGAAATCGATGTATTTTTTTTCTTTTTTGTCATTCCAACGCAGCACAAACAGAAGTGATTTATCAGTTGTAACAATATCAATAAGCTTCATTTCATTGTAGTCATATTTGCCTAGTTTCTTGATGGAATTTCCAATGTCTGCACTCGAGCTTTTGAAATTTCCTGCACTATTTATTTGATGAAAGGACATTTTTCCAGCGATAAGTTCTAATTGATCTAAGAAATAGACATATCGCGCATTTTCACTAGAAATAAAATAATATGCATCCGTGTTTGGATTGAAACTTTCTTGCCAAGTACTTGTGGCGTTTTCACCAACCATGGTTACGTTTATTTTCTTTTTCAATCCTGAAGGATCCCTATTTAAAAGCAATGAACCAGTACCTTTCCACTCAACAACATCAAAAAACGGGTATTCTTCTGCTGGAAGGGTGAACTGTTGTGCATGATTTGAAAAACCAAGAATGACTAAAAAAAAGAGAGTTGTTATTTTCATAGAAATGAGTATTTTGGGGTCAATTTTGCAAACATTAGGTTAAAAATAGTTGTTTAAGTGGAATAAACTAAGCATTACCGTTGAATTTCAGTTAAACTGGCTAGGAATAATGACCACAAATTTTAATAATATAAAATAGATGAATAAGATACAGATGAAAAGCACTTTTCTTTTTTTAGTTCTAGTGCCAACGTTTTTATTTGTTTGTTCGTCTTTTGTTAGTAACAACAAGGGGAATAAAGGATTGAAAGTTGGTAAATCAGCTCCAATGAGTGATGTTAAATTACAGGACATTGACAATTCGACGAAGAGTTTGAATGAACTTAAATTGGAGAATGGCTTGTTGGTTATTTTTTCTTGTAATACCTGTCCGTTTGTTGTTGGGAATGATCATTTTGCTGGTTGGGAAGTACAATACAATGCCTTGAATGCATTGGCGGTCGACAAAAAAGTAGGAATGGTATTAATTAACTCAAACGAAGCAAAAAGAGCAAATGAAGACTCGTTTGAAGCAATGAAACTGCATGCTTCCGAAAAAGGATATACAATGCCCTACCTGGTGGATACAGATTCGAAAATGGCAGATGCATTTGGTGCGAAAACGACACCTCATGTTTATCTTTTTGATAAGAATATGAAATTGGTTTATGTTGGTTCAATTGACAATACTTGGGATACGAAACGCACAGAAGAATTGACGTATCTGAAAAATTCTCTAGAAACCTTATCAAAAGGAGAAAAAATTAAAGAAAAAGAAACGACACCTCGTGGGTGCAGCATTAAAAGAAAATAAAAACGCTAACTATAAATTAAGCTTAAACTAGAAGTATGAAAAAACAATTACTTATCCTTTCCGCGATTCTCTTAGGCGGAATTTCCTTTGCCCAACAAGGTGATGGAGGCACACCAAAAGGACAGAAGGTCAGTGCAAATTTTAAAACAATGGACTCGAAAACTTTCGCTCAACCAGATATTGCCGCATTGCAAGCTGAAGATGCTTTAGTTGATGGGACAGGCACTGCTCCATGGAGATTTGGATTTAACAATTATACGAATCTTGGATTAAACAATGCTGGTACTTGGTATGATTTACCAAATGGAGATAAAGTTTGGTTATTGAAAGTTACGTGCGAGAATGCATTAACAGTTAACTTGACTTTCAAAGATACAGAGATTACGGAAGGGAATGAATTGTACGTTTACAACCCGGATAAATCATTTATTCTTGGAAAATTTAGTGCTTACCATATCTATGAAGGCGTTTTAGGGACAGAATTGGTTCCTGGAAACACAGCAATTGTTGAATATTATGTTCCTCAAGCAAATGCCAATAAAATAGGAAATGTTTCAGTTGGTACTGTAACACATGGTTATAGAACAGCAAATGAATTTATGGAGAAAGCATTTGGAAGTTCAGGTTCTTGTAACATGAATGTGAATTGTGCAGATGGCGCAGCTTGGACAGACCAACGTAACGGTGCAGTAATGTTAGTTTCAGGAAGTTCAGGTTTTTGCTCAGGATCATTGATTAATAATACATTAAATGATGGGAAGCCATATGTATTAACTGCAAATCACTGTTACAGTAATCCAGCATCTTGGATTTTCCGCTTCAACTGGCAATCTGCAGCATGTGCGAATGGTTCAAATCCTTCCTTCGTTTCATTGTCAGGAGCAGTATTACGTTCAAGAAGAACACCAACTGACTTTTGTTTGGTTGAAATTACGGGTGGATTAGTTGGAGGTACGGTGCCTGCATCATACAATCCTTATTTTTCAGGATGGGATAACAGCGGTGTTATTCCAACATCTTCGGTAAGTATTCATCATCCATCTGGAGATATTAAGAAAATCGCTTTTGACGATGCAGCTGCTGTAATTTCCCAAGGAATGGGATCATCTGAGGCTAATTCAACTTGGACAGTGGAATGGGATAGAAATACAACTACTGAGGGCGGATCTTCTGGCTCACCGTTATTTGATCAGAACAAGCGAATCATAGGTCAATTATGGGGTGGAGGGGCATCTTGCTCTAGTCTTTCAGCACCTGATTATTATGGACGTGTATCTCAGTCATGGGTTCCTGCGAGCAGTAATTCAACAAATCAATTGAAATTTTGGTTAGATCCAAATAATGCAGGCGCTCAATTCATAGATGGTTATGATCCGTCTGGAGCGTCATCTGTTGCAATTGATGCAGGTCTAAACAATCCACAAGGTGTGTCAGGAACTTTCTGCGGAGCAGTTGTTTCTCCTCAAATTACTATTTCAAACGGCGGAACAACAACGTTAACATCTGCAACAATTACGTACGGTGTGAATGGTGATTACAGCAATTCTTTTCCTTGGACAGGTTCGTTGGCACAATACCAAACTGCTGTTGTTACATTGCCAAATATGACCTTGCCTGCAGGAAATCAAACGTTTAATGCTCAGGTTACTAATCCAAATGGAGCTACTG
>JBIIKG010000093.1:0-10882 GCA_044233275.1 Crocinitomicaceae bacterium
CAACACTAACAGGCTTTTTCGATAGCGGGGAAAAAGATTCAACCTGGACCTATATGTACTATACTGGTCAAACTGAAAAAATTTCCAATTACAAAAATGGTGTGTTAAATGGTGATTATAGCTATTACTATGATTCTGGACAGTTAAATGTGAAGGGAATTTACGAAAATGGCAAGAAAAAAGGCGTTTGGACTTGGTACACAAATAAAGGTCAGCGCGATCAGGAAGGGACATTTAAAGATGATTTGCAACATGGCTCTTGGACATACTGGTTTCCAACAGGCGAATTGTCTTATACAGCGCATTATTCGGAAGGGAAACGATCTGGACAATGGACATACCTATACATTAATGGCAGCAAATTCAAAGAAGGAACGTTTGCTAATGATGAGAAAAATGGCAAATGGCAAACTTGGTATGAGGATGGCACCTTGTTAATGAGTGGTGAATACTTCAATGGCAAAGAGGAAGGCGAATGGTTGAACTATTGGGAAAATAGTAACTTGAAGAACAGTGCAACCTTTAAAAATGGTCAGATGCAAGGAGCATGGCTATCGTATTACCCAACAGGGAAACTGAAATTATCGGGAAAATATAAATCGAACTTAAAAGTAGGTGAATGGACCGATTATTTTGAGAATGGAAAACCTAAAGATGTAGTGACTTACAAGATTTTTAAAGAGAAATCGAAAGTGGATTACGGTATCATGAAAAAACGCGTTCGTTTGGATAGTCGCCAGCATGGTCACGCAATTTCGTATTCTGATAAAGATTTCAAAAAGACAGAAGAAGGGAATTACAAAGATGGCAACAAGGATGGAGAATGGATTGCGTACTATCCAGGAGCGCGTATACCGGCTGTTGTTTCAAATTACAAGGAAGGTGAGCTTCATGGCTCAATGAAGCAGTACGATCGTCGAGGCAAGCTCTTACAAGAAATGGAGTACCAAAACGGTTTGAAGCATGGTAAATTTGTTCTTTATGACGAAAAAGGTAAAGCAATTGTCACCAAGACTTTTGAATTCGGAATGGAAATCATTAAAGAAAAAACGTCAACCGGCGGAGGATTTAGTCCGAGGTAATTAGAAAAGCTCAAAAGAATAATAGTTCAAATTGCCTGCGGCGTTCAAATAAGCAAAATCTTTGAACCTCTTGAACCCTTTGAGCCTTCTTGAACCCCTTCTTGAACTTTTGAACATCTTGAACCCTTTCTAGAATTTCAACCCTTCCTTCCTACATCAGTGCTTGCAGGTTCGTTGTAAATAACTTGATGGCAATCGCCAAAAGAATGATTCCGAAGACTTTTTTAAGGATGGCAATTCCGCCTTCTCCGAATAGATTTTCAATTCTTCTGGTCAATTTCAACACAATGAAAACGATGATGATATTGATGAAAATTGCTAAGAGAATATTGATTTGAGCAAATTCTGCTTTAAGTGAAACGAGTGTTGTCATAGTTCCCGCACCAGCAATAATGGGAAAGGCCAAAGGGACAATACTCGCTGTTTTACCAGTCACTTCATCTCTAAATAGTCGAACTCCTAAAATCATTTCCAGTGCCATTGCAAAAAGAATAAGGGCACCCGCTACAGCGAACGCTTCTATCGTTACACCAAATAATTTTAAAATGCTTTCTCCAAGGATTAAGAAACCAATCATAATCCCAAAAGACACCAAACTCGTGCGTAATTCATTAATGGAACCAGAAGTTTCCTTCAATTTAATGATAATCGGAACAGAGCCAACAATATCAATTACGGCGAATAAAACCGTCGAAGCTTTGAACAAATCACCCCAATTAAAACCTCCAAAAAATTCTCCCATGATTAGTTTTTTTATAATTACATTTTTATAAAATGTTCAAATGTTCACATAATTTAAGCCTTTACAACCTTCTCCACCACAAATGGAAAAAACGTATGCTCTAAGTGTTGAACATTCGCACGAACATCATCAATTGAATCAGTTGGATGAACAGGACAAACATATTGCGCTATAATTTCCCCCTTGTCAAATTGTTCATTGACAAAATGGATAGTTATACCAGTTTCTGTTTCGTTTGCGTCTACAATTGCTTGATGAACCTTATCGCCGTACATATTTTTACCACCGTATTTAGGCAAAAGTGCCGGATGAATATTGATGATTCTTTCGGGGAAAGCCTGAATGAGATGAACTGGAATTAAACGTAAATAACCGGCAAGAACAATAAAATCTATTGAATATTTTTTGCAAACATTGACTAAAAAATCACCATCTGCTACTTCTTCATTCGTAAAAACTAGTGTTTCAATTCCTTTGGAAGCGGCACTTTTGACAATGCCAGCATCTGCCTTGTTTGACAATACAAAAGCAATTTCTACTGAGGCGTTAACAGCGAAATGACGAATTAGGTTCATTGCATTGCTCCCATTTCCAGATGCGAATAAAGCGATACGAATTTTTGCCATCGTGTAAATTTAGTAAGTATCCTTTATATTTAGGTGTTGATTTTAAATATTGAGGCGAATGGAGATAAACAAAACCACTATTGTGTATTAGATTCAGTCTGAATTTTACCAGGATTTTTCATTATTCGGGGCCATAATGCAAGATTAGTTGCTTTAACACAAACCCTAAGCCCAATGAATTTCATAACGAAAGTTTTAGGTCGCCAAGAAAAAAAACGTCCGTTTATCCTTATAACATTGGGCTTTCCTGCCGAAAATGCACAAATTCCAAGTTTGAAACGAAAAGATAGTTCAGAAGTAATTGAATTATGTGAGTAAATAATTTTGTTTTTTAGCGCATTGTTTTTTTCTTTGCAGGCTGAATTAACCTTTAAAATAAAAGAAATGTCTGACATCAAATCAAAAGTAATTTCTATCATCGTAGATAAATTAGGTGTAGAAGAAAGTGAAGTTTCTCACGAAGCGTCTTTCACAAACGATCTTGGAGCTGACTCATTGGATACAGTTGAGTTGATTATGGAGTTCGAAAAAGAATTCAATATTGCTATTCCAGACGATCAAGCAGAAAAAATTCAAACAGTTGGTGACGCAATCTCTTATATCGAAGAGAACGCTAACTAATTAGTGATCATTATTGTAGAATAAAGAAAATTCTGTATGGAATTAAAGAGAGTTGTTGTAACGGGTCTTGGTGCTCTTACACCCATTGGAAATACTGTAGCTGAATACTGGGATGGTTTAATCAGTGGAAAAAGCGGTGCTGCTCCAATTCAGCAATTCGATGCTTCTTTGTTCAAAACACAATTTGCTTGCGAAATTAAGAACTTCAATGCTGAAGAGCATATGGATCGTAAAGAAGCAAGAAAAATTGACCAATTTACTCAGTACGCCATAGTTTCTACCACAGAAGCTATGGCTGATTCTGGGTTGATGGAGTCGAACCCAAATTTAGATCGTATCGGAGTTATCTGGGGATCTGGAATTGGTGGTTTGAAGACGTTCCAAGATGAGTGTGAAAACTTTTTTGGAGGAGATGGAACACCACGTTTCAATCCGTTCTTTATTCCAAAAATGATTGCAGATATCGCTGCTGGACACATTTCCATTAAATATGGTTTAAGAGGACCAAATTATGTAACTGTTTCGGCTTGTGCATCTTCAACAAATGCAATCATAGATGCATTCAACTACATCCGTTTAGGAAAAGCAGACGCGTTTGTAACAGGTGGTTCTGAGGCTGCTGTTAACATCGTAGGTGTTGGTGGATTTAATGCATTAAAAGCTCTTTCAACAAGAAATGATTCTCCAGAAACGGCTTCTCGTCCATTTGATTTGGACAGAGATGGTTTTGTGTTAGGTGAAGGATCAGGCGCAATCATTCTTGAGGAATATGAGCATGCAATGAAGCGTGGCGCAAAAATTTATGCTGAAGTAATCGGTGGTGGAATGTCAGGAGATGCTTACCACATAACAGCTCCTCATCCAGATGGAATTGGTGCTAGAAACACAATGATTTCAGCCTTAGATGATGCTGAAATTGACGCTTCTGCAGTTGATTATGTGAATGTGCACGGAACATCTACTCCACTTGGAGATATTGCTGAAGTTAAAGCTATTCAACAAGTATTTGGTGATCACGCGTACAACCTCAACATTAGTTCAACAAAATCTATGACAGGGCACTTATTAGGTGCGGCGGGAGCTATCGAAGCTATTGCTTGTATTCTTGCAGTGAAAAATGACATTGTGCCTCCTACGATTAATCACTTCACAGATGATCCAGAGTTGGATAATAAATTGAATTTTACATTCAATAAAGCACAACACAGAGTAGTGAACGTGGCTATTTCAAACACATTTGGGTTTGGTGGACACAACACTTCAGTGATTGTCAAAAAATTCAAAGGATAATTGTCTACCTTTTCTTTCTTTTCGAAAAAGAAGACCGCAAGCGAACTTGAGCTAATTCGGTTCATTTTGGTTAAGTTTGGTTATAGACCAAAGCAACTAGAACATTTCGAAAAAGCAGTGACACACAAATCTGTCCTGAAAAATGCAGATGAAAATTCTAATGAACGTCTTGAATTTCTTGGTGATACCATTATTGATGCGGTAATAGCTGAATACCTCTATCACCGTTTTCCAGAAGAAGATGAAGGTTATTTGACGAAAGTTAAATCAAAAGTTGTTAGTAGAAAGACATTAGCAGAAATTGCAGAAAAAATGGAGGTTCGAAAGATTCTTCGTTACAATACCGGTCGCTCTATCAACATTTCAACAATTGAAGGGAATGCTTTTGAAGCAATTATGGGTGCGATATATTTAGATGGCGGATACTTAGCTGTTAAAAATTGTATTCACCAGAATATTTTTAGAAAATATGTTGACCTCAATCGTATTCTCGAAGAAGAAATTGATTTTAAATCGAAATTGTTTATTTGGTGCCAAAAGAACAAGTTGAAATTGGATTACAGTGTACTGAATGAAATCAACAATAATGGTAATTGGGAATACACTGTTTTGGTAACCATAAATGAACGTGATTACGGCAAAGGGTCTGGCGCTTCAAAAAAGTTGGCTGAACAAGCAGCATCAAAAGAAACACTCGAATTGATGGGTGAGATCTAAATCTTATTTTCCGTTTAAATAATTTAATAAGATATTCCATACCTCTTCCGTATCAGTATTCATATCAGAACAGTAGAAACGCGAATATCCTCCATCAAGAATTAACCGACCCCCAAAAAACTCAGAACTGAGAATTACAGGCTCATCTTTTACCCAAGCTTCCACGTTAAGTCGAACATCTAATGGAAACAAAACAATACTTTTTCCTGCTGGAATGGTCGATTTATCATTAAAAATTGATTCACTCAACACATTTGTCGTGGCAATTGATTCATTTGTTTCTCCCCAAAATTCTTTTGAAAATAATCGTTTAGTCAACTGTTGGGCTTCGGCTTGCAAGGGCCAATTTTCGCAACCGACATAAACACCTTTCCCTTCAGACAAGAAAGATTGAATTCGGTCAAGATCGGTTTCTGACAAAGATGACGTTGCGCCTGAAAAAATAAACAGCACATCGTATTCTTCCAAAGAATCAATGCTCGATTTTAGTATGAATTGGTTCGAATCCAAACACAAAGAATGTGCATTTCCGAGCACCAAATAATTGTGTTGCGTTTTTCCAGATAGAAAGGAAAGTACAAAAAGAAAGAAAATGAAAATTCTACGCATGTTTGTCAATACACGTGCTTTCTTTTCTCGTTCAATAATTTGTATGATTATTTTTTGTAACTTCAAGTTAACCGCTTTCAATTTTATATGAATCATACTGAATTAGGACAGTTAGGCGAAACCTTGGCCGAACGTCATCTCAAACAAAAAGGCTATTCCATTCTTGGGCGTAATTACCGTTTCAAAAAACTGGAAATAGATATCATTGCCGAAATTAACTATCAGCTCATTATTGTCGAAGTAAAAACACGTCAAACAGCAGAAATCGGAGAACCTTGGCGAGCTGTAACAAAACAAAAGCAACGACAAATTATTCGTGCTGCGAACCAATATATTGTAGAAAACAACATTGATTGGGAAACTCGTTTTGACATCGTTTCCATCGTGCACAATTCGTATCGAACGGCAATTGAACACATTGAAGATGCCTTCTACCCTGGACTCTGAAAATCGAGGAATGCGGTAGTTCGCTTTTTTAGCCTATCTTTGTTTTCTAATTCTGCTCGTGATGAACACAAAAAATGGAGGAAGACGATCTTCTGGATCCACTTCTTCAAAAGGTAAGATGCCTTTTGCAAAAAAATCTACTGTACCTGCTAAGAAAACGGGTCCTGGTGCCAAGAAAACTTCGCCAGTTAGTAGTACAAGAAAAACAGCTGCTCCAAGTGATGATTCAGCTGCCGCAAAAACAAAGAAAGAAGTTACTGCGCGTGATAAACGAAAATACATCGATTTTAAAGATAAGCAGAAGAAGGGTGATCCACTTCCAAATTTCAATGAAAACGAACAACGATTGAACAAGTATTTGTCAAATGCAGGCGTTTGTTCTCGTCGTGAGGCTGATTTGTTAATTGCTACTGGTGTTGTTAGTGTAAACGGTACCATTGTTACCGAAATGGGCTACAAGTTGAAACCAGGTGATGTTGTGAAGTATGATGGAGGAACAATTAACGCCGAAAAGAAGCGTTATGTGCTCTTAAACAAACCAAAAGGATACATTACAACCATGGACGATCCAATGGGGCGCAAAACGGTTATGTCGCTTGTGAAAAAAGCATGTCGCGAACGTATTTACCCAGTTGGACGTATGGAAAGAGATACAGTTGGATTATTGATGTTTACGAATGACGGTGATTTGTTCAAGAAATTGACGCATACAACGTTTAAAGCATCACGAATTTATCAAGTCGAATTAAATAAGCCAGTAAAAAAGGAAGACCTTGGAAAGTTAACGGCAGGAATTGATTTGGAAGATGGTAAAACAGCTTTCGATGAAGCAGAATTCGTTCGCGATGGTTCAAGTAGAGAAATTGGTGTTAAATTACATTCAGGAAAGAACCAAGTGGTTAAAAGAATGTTTGAAGCATTAGGATATACAGTTGTAAAACTTGACCGTGTGCAGTACGCTGGCTTGGACAAAAAAGATTTACCACGTGGTATGTTCCGTCATTTAACAGAAAAAGAGGTTGCATTTTTAAAAATGTCTTAATGAAAAAGTTGTTTTTTTTAATTACACTGGCTGCAATAATCGCATCATGTGGCGAGAAAAATGGGTTCGAATCAAAGAATCCGTATGCTGCATATTTTTATCCTTGGGATACGCTTTCAAAGTTTTACCTTTACCGAGATGTTGCGAATGGTTTGGATGAACAATTTCATCGCATCTATTCGATTGAAGATTCAGAGGGTGACCACATCGTAGTTGAAATTTATTCTTCTGATGGCAGAATTATTGAAGCTACTAATTACAATGTCGATTCGTTGGATGTGATGGATCACATGGTTGTCAATCGCAACTTAGAAAAAACAAAGGCGGAAGTTTTTAAATACAAGGCGTTTCCAATGAATTCATCAGAAGAAACTTGGCTTGCAACACGTTTCCCTGGCTTTTTGGATTCAACCCTAATTCTCCGTGAAGTTAAGCGTAAGGTGAATAAAGAAATAAGTGAATTTGAGGTTATGGACTCAAAAGCTGATGCAGTTGTAATGTTTGATCATATTCGTATGACGAATTTCAATCCATTTACAAAAAAGGAGTTTGTGCAAGAAGGCGATGCTTATACCTATTTTGCAAAAGGATATGGTTTGGTGGAATGGCATTCTAAAAACAAAAAGGTTCATTACAAATTAGAAAAAATCCTTACCCAAGAAGAGTGGTTAAAGATTATAACGCGCTAAATCCTTGCTCATGCGAATGTTGATTCTATTGTTGCTTTTGCTACCAATGGTGGCGACAGCTCAATCTTACAAAAGGAAACCAAAAAACTCAGTAGCGAAAGGTACTTTTTATGGCTATTGGGGATACAATCGAAGCGGCTATACAAAAAGCAACATTCGTTTTGTGGGACCAGGATATGATTTTACATTGGCTGGGAGTAAAGCACACGACAACCAAAGTCCATTTAGTTTTGGAACTTATTTTAATCCCAAGAAAATCACTGTGCCTCAATTCAACGCAAGAATAGGCTATTATTTCAAAAACCATTGGGCGATTGATTTCGGTTACGATCATATGAAATACGTCTTTGATGACGGCAACAATGTTCTATTATCGGGGACTATTAATCCTGGAATTGATACCGTAAATTTTTGGTCTGGAAATTATACGAATCAACCAATCACAACCAATCGAAATAACTTCCATTATGAAAATTCAAATGGATTGAATTACTTGCGTTTGGGTATTACGCGTTCGGATAATTGGTATAAGCTGGGTAATTGGTTAATGATTTCATCGAGTGAAAGTATAGGATTAGGTGGAATTCTATCCTTTAATGATTTCAAATTTGCAGGCAAAGAGGATTTAGTGACTGTTTCTATGTCAGGATACGCAGTTTCCGCTCACGCAGGATTGCGTTTTGAATTCTTCAAGCATTTCTTTATTCAACCTTCTTTGAGTGCAGGATTTATGCATCAAACTAAAGTGCGAACTAGAGCGCTGGATCCAAACTCATACGCGCGACAAATGTATGGCTATTACATGTTCGACACCTCATTTGGGTTCTTCCTGTATATTCGTCCAACAAATGATTGCAACTCCTGTCCAAACTGGTAGGCTTACTCTTTTAGTTTCGCTCTAAAATCAATTTTGTAATAGAAGATTGGCAGAAAGCCAAGTTGTTGTTTTTCAGCAAAAGGTGCTGCACTTGGGTCTTTCAAATTTGGTGCATAGGTCAAACTGAGTAAATTTTGAGTATTAAGTATATTGACTAAATCAAGGCCAATTTCATGTGTCATTTTCTTAGCATTTAATTTCCAACTGATTTTAACGTCAGCTCTGAAATAATCTTTGAATTGTTGTTCATTAAATGCCGAATCTATAAAAATAACTTCATTATATTTTTTTGAATTCAATGTGTCAGGCAATCCATAGCGTCTTCCGCCGGCATAAGTAACTTTAAAACCTAGGGAAATGACTTGGTTCTCTTTAACTTTAAACTCTTTTCCTGCCAGTAAATTCGCAACATAACTTCCATTGTATGAAGTATTTCGCTGAATACCATCACTTCCCGTATATTTCGAATCGTACAATGTTCCTGAGAACATAAAGAAGAATGATTTATCAAAGAACTTTTGCACTGTTAGTTCAATACCATAATTATAACCTGTTCCTGTATTTTCAAGAGAATCAGGGAAGAAACGTGCAAATCCTCCTCCCATGTTAATCAATGAATAGGAAGATGGCGCCACAGTAACTGGTACGTTATACAAATACTGATAATAGGCCTCACTTCTAATATTCAATTTGTTTTTGAAGGCTTTTTCAAATCCAACACCCGTATGTAAACTTTTTGAAAAGTCCATATTTTTATTGTGGTAGATTTTATTTCCTTGTGCATCAAACTTATTGTAAGTATAAGTATACAAAGGTTGAGTTGAACTATGTAAACCAGCCCCAGCAAATACAGCTTTGCTATTTTTCATGCGCAATTTCCAGCCTAATCTTGGCTCAGCCGGACTTAAACTGTTGCTCATTGAGAAGTATTGACTGTGAATTCCTGCGGTAAAATCCATGTTTTCAGTAATGCGATATTTCCATTGAACAAAGGGTTGAATTAGAAAAGCATTTCCTTTGAAATCCCAGCGTTGAACAAAATTACTATCCGTCACTACAGCTAATGCAGAATCTTGTTGGTTAATGAAAAAAGCGTCTATATTAATCCCGAATTTAATCAAGTTTCGCTTGTTTGCTTTATGATTTACACTAACATATCCTGATGTTTTAGCAGTCCCAAATTTATATCCCATCATTGGATAGATGGAGTCAACGCGTATTGTCACTTGATCAGATTCGAGTCCTCTTAATAAGTAATTGTGGTTAGCGCGCTGTTCTTCATATGACAGAGATAAAGTTGATGTTATGAACGTTTTTTCATTGATTGATTTCTTGAAATTTAAACCAGTTACCCCCATCGTAGTTCCGAAATACTGATCGCGATCTCCGTCACCATAAAATTCTTCTGAATATTCTTTTTGGTCAGAAATCATGATAGCAATATTGCTCTTCCCTCCAATTCCGAAGAAAGAAAGGGCTCCGCCATTTTTTAGTCCCCAATTGAATTTGAATGCAGCATCACCATACACAGGAACGGCATCTGTCCCCAATTGAACACCTATTTTTTGGAATAAACTCAAAGTAGAGTAACGCCCCATAACCAAGTAAGATGATTTTTTATTCTTATTCAATGGTCCTTCAGCCAAGAATTCAGTTCCTAAAAAACCAAATTGTCCAGTGAATTCATGACGATTGTTGTTTCCATTTCTAAGTTTCAAGTCAAACACCCCTGATGTACTGTTTCCGTATTCGGCAGGAAAGGCACTCATCAAGAAATCAGAATTACCTAGTATTTTATTGTTTAGGATAGAAACGGGTCCACCTGTACTGCCGGAAATCGCAAAATGCGAAGGGTTTGGAATATCAATCCCCTCAACTTTCCACACCACACCTAAAGGTGAATTCCCACGTATTATGATGTCATTTCTTGAGTCATCTGCACCTTGCACTCCTGCAAAGTTGGAAGCCATTCGAGCAGGATCCATTCGTGAACCTGGGTAACGATTCGTTTCTTCAACACTAAATTGCTGAGCAGAAATTACAGCAAGTTCATTGATTACTTCTCCATTTCTGCGGGCTGTTACAGTAACCTCTTCTTGTTCTTGATAGCTTTCTGATAAAGGTACGTTTGCGATTACTT
>JBIIKG010000094.1:0-10834 GCA_044233275.1 Crocinitomicaceae bacterium
ATGAAGTATTTTAGTCTTAAGCCATAATATGCTGAGCTGATTATCTTCAATGTGTAATAAACGTTCTAACTTTTTGATTTGATCTTCAGTAGGAACGCGTTCTCCATTTTCAAATTTAGAAATCAATGCTTGATCAACTCCAACTAATTGAGCTAATTCACGTGATTTTAAACCAAGTGCTTTTCTACGAGCTATTAACAATTCTTTCATGACTAAATTATTCATGACAAATTTAGTCATATAATATTGAATTAAAAAATAAAAGCGGAAATTTCTTCCCGCTTTCCGTAAACTTTAAAAATTTACTTATTATTCTCTAATACGTAAGTCAATACTTTTTCAATGAGATGCACCCTATCCTTTCCAGTAACGTTATGCTTGTGCATTGGATAAGGGAAAAAATCCATTTGGATACCAAGATCCACAAATTTCTTCACTAAAGCAAAGTTGTGTTGCATAACTACAACGTCATCAACTGTCCCGTGAATCAACAACAAATCTCCTTTCAAATTTCCAGCATGTGTCATTAAACTTGCTTGCTCATATCCTTTTAAATTTTGTTCTGGTCGGTCCATATAACGCTCTCCATACATAATTTCATAATATTTCCAGTCAGTTACAGGTCCACCAGCCACACCTACTTGAAAAACTTCTGGATGACGCAACATTAAAGATGTAGTCATAAATCCGCCAAATGACCAACCATGTACTGCTAATCTACTCGCGTCAACATAAGGTAATGACTTCAAATAATCTACACCAGTTAGTTGATCTTCCATCTCAACATTTCCTAATTGACGATGTATTTGAGATTCAAATGCAAAACCTCTTTCACCCGAACCTCGCCCATCCAAGGTATAAACTAAATAACCCTGTTCAGCCATCCAGAACATCCACAAATTTGCACCATCTAACCATGAATTGGTAATCATTTGTGCGTGCGGACCACCATAAACATAAACCAAAACTGGGTATTTTTTCGTTGGATCAAAATTACTTGGTTTAATCAAGCGCGTATACAAAATTGAACCGTCTTTCCCCGTTAATGTTGAAATTTCAGAAGTTCCCATTTTATAATCTCCCAATTTATCTTTACTGGTAACTAAACCTTTCGCCATTTTCCCATTTGATGTCCAAATCATTGAACTGAATGCTGTTGTGTGATTTGAAAAAGCATCCATATAATAAGCACCATTTGTGCACAAGCGAAATTCATGCGTTCCTTCATTTCGTGTAACCAATGTTTGTTTTCCGGTCAAATCAACGGAGTAAACCAAGGTGTTAGTCACATTTTCGCCTGTAGCCGAGAAATAAATTAATTTCCCATCCTTCTTTGCATCGATGATGTCTTTCACTACAAATTTGTTCTTAGTCAATTGTTTGATCAATTTCCCCGAAAAATCATAGTAATACAAATTGTTAAACCCATCTCTTTCTGAAATCCAAATGAAGTTATTTGACTTTTTATTTGGGAAAAATGCAGGATGCTCTGGCTCCACCCATTTATCATTTGTTTCTTCAAATAATGTTCTCACGAAAGCACCTGACTTAGCTTCATAGACATTCAACCACATGTGGTTTTGGTCTCTATTTACTTCAGCAATCATTACAAATTGATTGTCTGGAGTGAACGTAATATTCGTTAGATAATCATCTGCCGCACCTTTTGGCGAAATGAAAACCGATTGTTTCGTTGCCAAATGATAAATTCCAACTTTAGGGTTCTCGGATTTTTGTCCTGCCATTGGATATTTAATCGCCATCAATTCAGCCGGAGTTTGATTAATATCTACCAATGGATAATCATGCACATTTGATTCATTCTTTTGATAGAACGCAAGATGTTGTCCATCATTTGACCAAAAAAGTCCGCCCGTAATGCCAAATTCACTTCGTGCAATTGCTTGACCAGATACAATATTTTTATCTGTGTTATCAGTTACAATCAATTTCAACCCACTAGAAGTATTTACATAAACATTGTTTCCTTTCGTAAACGCTATATTTTGTGAGCCTTCATGAAAAAGAGCATTTTCAGCCGCTTCATCCAACGAATAAATCTGCTTACCTTTTTCTGTAACTGTGTTAAACTCGTAATAGTTGATTCCGTCACCCAAAACAAATTCATTTTCATTCTTCCAAGACAAACCATAAAAACTCGTTAACTCAGCTCCTAAAATTTCATTCACTCGTTGAATAGTGTACCATTCTCGGTCTTTTGTTTCAGCAACAGAAGACTTGTATAAAATTTGATAATTTCTACTAACAAAAGAATAACAATCTGTATTTGGAATCCATTCAAAACCATTCAAACGTTCGGGTCCAAATGTTCTGTATTGATTCAAAACAGCGTCTTTCAGTGTCAATTCTTTCTTTTGAGCAATCAATCCTGTGGATAATATAAGTGCTCCTATAAATAAAATGTACTTTACCATAAATATTCGTGATTCGTGATTCGTGATTCGTGATTCGTTTTACTTCTAATTTAATCTCGCTTAATCAATTTATTGAAAAAGCTTTCCACAGGTCTACCCGCTTCATAACAGTTCAAAATCAATTGATCTAATTTGTCATCTAAAACCATTTCTGGTTCAAATTGAGTGTAAAAATACCATTGTTTATTAAAAATCAAGGGTTCTTTTTCTGCTGCCTCTTTCAATTCTTTCGGTATAATCTTATTCTTCTCTCCCAGTATATTGCCAAACATATTTTTAAAAACAGGATTGTTGTAAGCTTTTTGAAATGCTGGAATATCAGCTGCGATACCTTCTCGAACGGTTAGTAAGTCATCCTTATCAATTTCATAGACTCCACCGTAAACACGCACGTGTTCTGGACCAAACTCAAAATATACTCCATTCACCGCCTTGCTCTTTTTTCCATTTGAAGCTATAACTGCTGAAACCATCATTTTATAAGGACTTTTTTCTTTAGAAAATCGTATATCTCGATTAATTCGAAAGATGCAATCTTTTGCCTCTAACTCCTTAAATGAAATGTCCTTTTTCGCAATTTCATTAATAACATGTTGAACGAACAACTTAAAAGGTTCTTTCACATTAGATTCATATCGCTTTCGATTCAAATCAAACCAATCTTTGTTATTGTTTGGTGCTAAATCAATGAAAAATTGAAGAAAGTCTGGATTAAAAAATGCCATAAAAATGATTTGATTCAAAAATAAGGAAACTCTTTCAATTGACTATTGAGAATTGTCAATTACTAAATATCTTTACCTTTGTTAAAAATCAAAAATATTATGAAGCACGTTTCTCTTGCAAGTATTGAAAAAGCAATTAAAAAAGTTGACAATTTAGATGATGATGGTTTAGAAAGATTTTCTGAAACATGTGCACTTTCTCAAGAAGTGTTATTAGGATATGTTATGTCAGCAGCCATTGAATATAACAACGAGAAACTTGAAGGACTTTTAATCTATTATTTCTGTTTAATATCCGAATGCTTCAATCAAGAACAAATTCAAACGAGAGCAGTTACGGAAGACGATATCGATCAATTCGAAGAGCCATATTTCGACATGCTAGATGCCTATTTCGAAAATGAAAACGATGATGTGCTGGAAGAGTTCTGCGATCAACCTCAATTGACGCAATTCATGGCAATGGAAATATCAACTGAAGATGACGACGGTACAACGCTTGATGATGAAACTGCTACTCAATTATTCATTGTGACATTGGCGATGATTACTTTAATGAACAGAGCAATCGAAGAATAAATAGTTGCTTAGGACAAAACTTAATGTCTTAATGTCTTAATGTCTTAATGTCTTAATGTCTTAATGTCTTAATGTCTTAATGTCTTAATGTCTTAATGTCTTAATGTCTTAATGTCTTAATGTCTTAATGTCCTAATGTCTTAATGTCCTAATGTCCTAATGTCCTAAAAAATGAAATCACCCCAAGATATTGTTTCTTATATGTTGTCCAACGATGCCTTTAGTCAATGGATGCAAATTAAGGTGAACTCAATTAATCTTGGAGCCTGTGAACTTCAAACAACAATTCATGCAGATATGCTGAATGGTTTTGAAATTTTACACGGTGGAATTACCTATTCTCTTTCCGATTCTGCACTTGCTTTTGCCTCCAATTCGTATGGCTATAAATGTGTAAGCATAGAATCATCTATCTCAC
This sequence comes from Crocinitomicaceae bacterium, assembly GCA_044233275.1. GTDB lineage: Bacteria > Bacteroidota > Bacteroidia > Flavobacteriales_D > Crocinitomicaceae > M0103. The sequence goes on from JBIIKG010000094.1 coordinate 4,158, forward strand.
ATCTTAGACCAGTAAAAATTGGCGACGTTTTAACAGCCCATACTAAGGAAATAAACCGAGGAAAAACAATTGGCGTTTACGAAGTCACCATCCTAAATCAGGACAACAAGAAAGTTTCTCACTTCAAAGGCACCGCTCATATCTCACAAGAAATCTGGTGATCTTTTCGAAGAATAAATCTTCTATTTTTATATGTATGCATAAAATAATTTAGTACATTAGTCGTGCTAAAAAATACGTATGCCTGATAAACCAGATTATTTATTTGATTTCGCTGTTCGCCATTCATGGCATCGGATTTCAAGAATGTATAACCAAAAAGCGGCTGAACATGAAATGACCATGTCGATTGGATTTATTTTAATGAATGTCGATAAAGCCGGAACACCAAGCACTGCGCTTGGACCAAAAATGGGAATGGAACCAACATCTTTGTCAAGAACACTTAAAACCATGGAACAACGCGGTTTAATTTACCGTCAGGAAGTTGATCATGATAAAAGAAAAGTGCTCATATTTCTTACAATTGAAGGTATTGAAAAACGAAAAATGGTGAAAAATTTCGTACTGAGCTTTAACGAGCGAATTCTAGAAAAAATACCAAAAAGTAAAATGAAAATATTTTTTGAGGTAATTGAAAAAGTGGACTTAATGATTGAAGAAGATTTTAAAAATACATAATAATAAAAGCATGAATAGACACATTAAAAAAGTCGCCATTTTAGGTTCTGGTGTAATGGGATCGCGAATCGCCTGTCATTTCGCTAATATTGGCTGTGAGGTAATGCTTTTGGATATTGCGCCCAAAGAACTCTTGCCTGAAGAAACAAAAAAAGGTTTAACGCTTGAATCAAAAGCTGTTCGCAACAGAATTGTGAATCAATCACTTGAAACCGCAGTTAAGTCAAATCCTTCACCGATTTATCGAAAGTCATTCGTACAACGCATTATAAGTGGAAACTTCGATGAAGATATGCCAAAGATTTCTAGCTGCGACTGGATTATCGAAGTGGTGATTGAACGTCTTGATATCAAAAAACTAGTTTTTGAGCAAGTTGAAAAATACAGAACACCAGGAACGCTAATTACTTCAAATACATCTGGGATTCCAATTCACATGATGCTAGATGGTCGATCTGATGATTTCAAAGCACATTTTTGCGGAACACATTTTTTCAATCCTCCACGCTATTTACAATTATTAGAAATCATCCCTACTCCATCTACAAAACCAGAAATTATCGAATTCCTGATGGATTATGGTTCTCGTTACTTGGGTAAGAAAACAGTATTATGTAAAGATACACCTGCCTTCATTGCAAATCGTGTTGGAGTTTATTCAATCATGGCACTTTTCCATGCGGTAACTGAAATGGGATTGACAGTTGAAGAAGTTGATAAATTAACTGGACCAGTTTTGGGTCGACCAAAATCAGCGACTTTCAGAACATGTGACGTGGTTGGGCTAGATACGTTAGTTCATGTTGCGAATGGATTAAAAACCAATTGCCCAACTGATGAAGAAAAAGCCTTGTTTGAACTGCCAGATTACATTTCTAAAATGGTTGAAAACAATTGGCTAGGATCTAAATCTGGTCAAGGATTTTATAAGAAAGTTAAAACCGCAGATGGCAAAAGTGAGATACATGCCTTAGACTTAAAAACCTTAGAATATCGTGCATCTGAAAAAGTAAAATTCGCTACGTTAGAAATGACAAAACCAATCGATGACTTAAAACAGCGCACAAAAATGTTGTTCATGGGCATGGATAAAGCAGGTGAATTCTACCGTAAATTATTTGGTGGATTGTTTGCCTACGTTTCAAACCGTTTACCTGAAATTACAGATGATCTTTACAAAATAGATGACGCATTAAAAGCGGGATTTGGTTGGGAATTAGGTCCGTTTGAAACATGGGATATCATTGGAATAGATCAAGGATTAAAATTAATAGCTGATAATAATAAAACAGTTGCTTCGTGGATTTCAGAAATGAAAACGGCTGGAATCACTTCGTTCTATAAACTAGAAAAAGGCCAAAAAATGTACTATGATGTGCAAACAAAAGCCTACAAAACAATTCCTGGAACCGAAAACCTTGTGCTATTGGATGCCTTGCGCTCTGAAAATAAAGTTTGGGGCAATGCTGATACAACACTTGTCAATCTTGGTGATGGAATTTTAAACTTAGAGTTCCACACTAAAATGAACACAATTGGCGGTGGAGTCATAGAAGGCATCAACAAAGCAATTGATTTAGCTGAAAAAGAATACAAAGGTTTGGTGATTTCCAATACAGGTCAAAATTTCTCAGCAGGAGCCAATGTAGGAATGATTTTCATGATAGCAATAGAACAAGATTTTGACGAATTAAACTTCGCTGTGAAAGCCTTCCAAGATACCATGATGCGCGTGCGTTATTCGAATATACCTGTAATTGTTGCACCACACAATATGGCACTTGGCGGTGGCTGTGAGATGTCAATGCATGCAGATAAAGTCATTGCTCACGCTGAATTGTATATGGGATTAGTTGAATTTGGTGTTGGTTTAATTCCAGGTGGCGGCGGCTCAAAAGAATATGCAAAACGCTTATCAGAAGAATTTCACGAAGGCGATATAAAAATCAATCGTTTGAGAGAACGATTCCTGACGATTGGCCAGGCAAAAGTTTCAACATCAGCATATGAAGCTTTTGATCTAGGTTACCTAAGAGAAGGAATTGATGAAGTTGTTGTGAGTCGGGATCACCAGCTTTCTAGAGCTAAATCAGCAGCTTTGGAATTAGCAAACAACGGTTATATTGCTCCAAAACGTGAGAAAAACATTACAGTAATGGGACAAGAAGGTCTTGGAATTGTGTACGTTGGCGCTAACTCAATGCTATCAGGGAACTATATGTCAGACCACGACCGCGTGATTTCGGAAAAATTGGGTTTTGTACTTTGTGGTGGTGATTTAAGTGAAAACACCGTTGTTTCTGAGCAGTACTTATTGGATTTAGAACGCAAGGCCTTCGTAGAACTGTGTGCAGAGCGCAAAACGCTAGAGAGATTGGAAAGTTTGGTGAAGAATGGTAAAATTTTAAGGAACTAGACCTTAGGATTTTAAGACGGTAGGACATTAAGACTTAACTAATTAGAAATATAGTATTTTGAAGAAGGTTCATAATTTTAGGGAATTAAAAATTTGGAAAGAATCAATGGTTCTTGTAAAGAATGTTTATGTATTAACTTCCGAACTGCCAAAAGATGAAAAATTCGGACTCACATCCCAAATTAATCGATGTGCAGTGTCCATTCCTTCAAATATTGCTGAAGGTTCCGGTAGAACTAATGAAAAAGAATTTCTTCATTTTTTAAATATCGCGATATCTTCTTCATATGAACTTGAGACACAATTAATATTAATTGAAGATATTTTCAAAATTCAGACTAAGTCAATTTTAACAGAATTAGAGACACTTCAGAAGATGATTGGTGCTTTCAAGAGAATACTAAAAACAGAAAAGTAAATAATATTGATGTTGAGGTTTGAGTCCTAAAGTCTTAAAATCCTAACATCTTAATATCTTAACAAAATGGGACAAAGAGCATACATAGTAGCAGGATTTCGATCCGCAGTAGGAAAAGCAGGCAAAGGCGGATTTCGTTTTTACAGACCTGACGATTTAGCTGCCGATGTTATTAAACATTTGATGGCATCCGTTCCACAATTGGATAAATTACGTGTTGATGATGTCATTGTAGGAAACGCAACTCCTGAAGCAGAACAAGGTTTGAACCTTGGACGAATGATCTCATTAATGGGATTAGACACTGATAAAGTTCCTGGAATGACCGTAAACCGTTATTGTTCATCGGGGTTAGAAACGATTGCAATTGCCACAGCAAAGATCGAAAGCGGAATGGCTGAATGTATCATTGCTGGAGGCGTAGAGTCAATGTCTGTTATGGCGATGGGTGGTTGGAGAATTGTTCCAAATCCAAAAGTGGGTAAAGAAAATCCGAATTGGTATTGGGGAATGGGTCTAACCGCAGAAGCAGTTGCACTTCAATATAAAGTGAGCAGAGAAGAACAAGATGCATTTGCTGTTCATTCACACAATAAAGCGTTGGCAGCAATTCAATCTGGAAGATTCAAAGATGATATTGTTCCTGTTGAAGTTGAACGCATCTTTTTGGACGCAAACGAAAAACGCCAAGTAGAAAAATACATCGTGGATACCGATGAAGGTCCACGAGTAAGTAGCATCGAAGCATTAGGAAACTTAAAACCAGTTTTCGCCAATGGTGGATCAGTTACAGCAGGAAATTCTTCTCAAACATCTGATGGAGCAGCTTTCGTATTGGTAATGTCTGAACGTATGGTGAAAGAATTGAATTTAGAACCGATTGCACGCTTAGCATCTTATGCTGTTGTTGGTGTAGAACCAAGAATCATGGGGATCGGTCCAGTTGAAGCAATTCCAAAAGCAATTAAAGCCGCTGGATTAACATTAAACGATATTAACTTATTCGAATTAAATGAAGCTTTTGCGTCACAATCAATCGCAGTAATTTGTGAAACTGGATTGAATCCAGACATCGTCAATGTGAACGGTGGTGCCTTGGCGCTTGGACATCCACTTGGTTGCACTGGTGCTAAACTTTCAGTTCAAATTATGAATGAATTGAAAAAACGCCAACAGAAATATGGTATTGTTACCATGTGTGTTGGAACAGGACAAGGAGCTGCAGGTGTTATAGAAATGATATAGAGAGAATAGAACCTAGACCGCTCAATTCGTCAAGCTCAGTGCGAGTCGCTGATAGACTTGTAATATTTGAATTAGATCGATTTATATCCTTATTGGAAAATTATTTGAGCCGCTTTCAGAAATGGAGGCGGTTTTATTATGCCATAATCAGTCTGACATTCGTTAATGAACGAGCTCGCACAATAATCTTATCTTTGCACCATGAATAATAATCAACAACAAATCGATTCAATTCTTGGTTCAATTGGGTTCAAAGAATTAAATCAACTTCAACAAGAAACATTGCAGAAAAGCGAGACATCTAAAAATATGATGATCCTTTCGCAAACTGGTTCAGGTAAAACCTTTGCTTTTCTTCTACCTTTATTTCTGCGTTTAGACCAAGATTCTTCAGATATTCAAGCAGTCATTCTTGCACCATCAAGGGAACTTGCCATTCAAATAGAGAATGTATTCCGTGCTATGAAAACTAATTTCAAAGTACTTACTTGTTATGGTGGTCACTCCATGCAAGTTGAAAAGAATAGTTTATCTGAATCTCCTGCAGTACTAATTGGAACACCTGGAAGAATTTGTGATCACATTACACGTAACACACTGGATTTATCGAATGTGAAGCAGTTTATTGTTGATGAATATGACAAAAGTTTAGAGTTTGGTTTTGAAGATCAAATCAAATTCATCTATCAAGAATTCACTTCATTGAATCAAACTACACTTGTTTCTGCGACTGAACATAAAGAATTCCCGACATATTTGGAGTTTAACAACCCGACTATTGTTAACCATCTCTCAAATTCACAAGAACCTGATATCACCTTTTGGCATTTTCCAGTTAAAACCAGCAACAAATTCGACCGTTTATACGATTTATTATGTGCTTTCAATGGTGAGTTAACAATCGTTTTTTGCAATTTCAGAGAAGCAACTGAAAGCGTACATGCCTATTTGAAAGAAGGTGGATTTGATTCTATTATTTACCATGGTGGCATGGAGCAAGATGAACGCGAACGTGCATTAATTCAATTTAGAAATGGTAGTTATCACACCTTAATATGCACAGATTTAGGCTCACGCGGATTAGATATTCCAGAAATTCAACACGTAGTTCATTTCCAATATCCACATAGTGAAGAAGCTTTTATTCATCGAAATGGCCGAACAGCACGTATGAAAGCAAATGGATCTTCGTATCTACTAATTAACAAGGAAGAAAATACGCCTGAGTACATTCAAATTCCAGATGCCGAATTCCGAATCCCAAATGATTTAATGGGCCCACAAGAAAGTCCGTGGATTACATTGTATTTCAGTGGAGGGAAAAAAGACAAGATTAATAAAATTGATATTGTGGGATTCCTGGGTCAAAAAGGCGGATTAAAAAAGGAAGAAATTGGCTTAATTACCGTTCTTGATCATATGACTTACGTTTCTGTTGGTAGAAAAAACGTGAAAAATCTACTGTCAATGATTAAACATGAGAAAATAAAGGGCAAAAAATTAAAAATTGATGTTTCTAAGTAATGTTAGTATTATTCTGTTTTTTCAAGTATAAAACTGATAAAACTCATAATTTTATTATTTAAAAAGCTTTAAATTCGCAGGGTGATTAAAAGGTTTGTTTTACTGGTTTTTGCACTTGTCATACTCGTTCAATCAACGATACAGACTATTATTGCCATAAATTGGAAAATAAATCAAACCTATCTGACAGAAAAATACTGTATCAATAAAGATCAACCTGAATTAAAATGTAACGGAAATTGTTACCTAGCCAAACAATTAAAAAAATACGAGTCGGACGTCACTGCATTAAACGATAAAACTTCGAAAAAACAGGCTGTTATTAAAGACACATCATTCGATTTACTGTGTGAAAAAGCAGAATATGGACTTATTGGCTATGATTTTTTAAAT
>JBIIKG010000095.1:0-10832 GCA_044233275.1 Crocinitomicaceae bacterium
ATGCCGATTTCATTGTTTCAGCAGCATCAAGTGGTCTATTTCGTAATGTCAATGGAGAACCATTTGAGTATAGCGAAACAACATCAAAAGCATTTGGAATAGGTGGTGATGTAAGTTTTAAACTTGGTTATTCAATGAAATTAAAAAATAGGAGTAAATTTTCTCCTTTTATTCAAATAGCCTATGCACCATACTTTTATTCTCCAAATACTGAAACAGTAATTAATCAAACAAAAGGTCTTGCAGGTAAAAGTTGGACGGGTATATTGAATGCTCGAATAGGTTTGGCAATTCACATTAATAAAAATGACTGAGCTCTTAGTTTAATTTTAAAAGTTCAAAGGGGTTCAAGTGCCTGCGGCGTTCAAAGAGGTTCAAGAGGTTCAAAGGGCCTTCGGTGTTCAAGAGGTTCAAAGAGGTTCAAGTGCCTTCGGCGTTCAAGAGGTTCAAAGGGGTTCAAGTGCCTTCGGCGATCAAAAGTTCAAAGGGGTTCAAGAGGTTCAAATTGCGAGTTTTTTCCCTTTTCCATTTGAAAATTTTAAATTCCTTTTACTTCCCTTTCAAATACATCTCAAACCAACGATCTTGTTCCCATAAGAGGTGCAAGATGTTTTCTTTTGCAACATAGCCATGACTTTCTTTCGGTAAAATCACCAAACGCGTTGGTTTACCCATTCCTTTCAAGGCATTGAAATAACGCTCACTTTGGAGGGTGAAAGTACCCGGATTGTTGTCTGCTTCGCCATGAACTAATAACAAAGGAAAATTCATTTTATCAGCCGTCATAAAGGGCGACATTTCATTGTAAATATCTTGTGCTTCCCAGTAATTTCGCTCCTCACTTTGGAAACCAAATGGAGTCAATGTTCTATTGTATGCACCACTGCGCGCAACTCCACAGGCAAAAAGGTTGGAATGTGTTAAAAGATTGGCCGTCATGAAAGCTCCGTAGGAATGTCCACCAACTGCAACCTTTGTTCGGTCAATATAACCCAAAGCATCCACTGCATCAATTGCTGCTTTTGCATTGTCCACTAATTGCTCAATGAAACTGTCATTTGGTTGTGTATCTCCTTCACCCACAATTGGGAAGGCAGCATTGTCTAACACAACATATCCACGTGTTACCCAGTAAATCGGTGAACCGTAACTTGGGAATGTAAACTGGTTGGGGTTGGTTGTTGTTTGACCAGCACTGTTTTTATCCTTGTATTCTTTCGGATAAGCCCACATGATCATTGGTAATTTTTCTTTCTTATTACGATCGTATCCTGCAGGTAAATACAAAGTCCCTGTTAATTCTAAACCATCACTGCGCTTGTATTTAATCACTTCCTTGTACACTTTTTCCAAAGGTGTGAATGGATTTTTGAAGTTGGTAATCTGCATAGGTAAGGCTTTCGTCTTATTTATTGTGCGAACGAAGTAATTTGGATACTGTGATGCCGATTCCATGCGCACGAGCACTGTTCCTTTCTTTAAATCGATAAAAGACGAAAGTGATTCTACCTTGTCTGTGTAGGCTGAACGGTATAACTTTACTAGTGCTCCCGTTTTAAGGTTCATTTGGTGAATAAACGGAAATTGTCCCTCAGCGGTAAATCCTTCTCCAAAAAGATAAACTTCGTCGCCCTTCAATTCCAGCACATCCTCTCCATATTGATTGCGTGTTGTTTGCATTCTTCCTGGATCGGCATATTTATCGTCATAATTGCGGTCGAACAGCATTTTTATCGAGCTATTTCCGACTGAAGGATCGAAGAAATAAGATTTAGCATTACGAGTATTCCACCAATAATCAGATGCCACCGCATGCGTCGCGTCTCCCCATTCAATGCTGGAAGCACGTTGTTTTAACTTAATAAGTGAACTTGGTTGTTGCGAAAATGGTACTTTCCAAGTGAACACTTCGTCGCGGTAATCTGCTATTACTTCTGGATCACCTTTATCAAGCGCTTGCATGTAATAAAGCGTTGCGGGTTCATCGCTTCTCCAGCTAAAATTGCGTTTTCCATCATAAACTGCCATGAATCCTTTCGGCATGACTTCCGTCAGCGGTGTAAAGTTAACTTCTGCAATTTTCTTTGCCTGGGCATCGAAAACCACTTCACGATTTGGGAAACGATCATACGTTACCATGTAGGAAAATGGTCGCTCAATCATGGTAATCAGGATGTAATTTCCATCAGGAGAAAAGCTTTCGCCCATATACATTCCTTTTGTCATCCACTTTTCACTTTTTCCATCCAAATAAACCTTGTGCAATTCAGAAGAAGCCAATGCTTCAAAATTCTTTTCATCAATCGGGTTCTTCAAGAGATCTTGGTAGGTTCTATTTTGTGCTTTCGAACCGTCTGAAACACTTACAACTGGACCAGAAGGCAAGGTGTTTTTTGTATTGATCAAACTTGGTTTGTCGGCAGGAATGGTGCGCACCAACAATGCTTTGCTGTCCTTAAACCAGGTCATCGGCGCTCCGAGATTTGCATTTAAAATCAACTTACTGACTTTCTTACAGTTATTGGTCGAAAGGTCTAGCACCCATAATTCAACTTGGCTGGCTGTGGTATGTGTGAAGGCAATAAATTGCTCATTGGGTGACCACGATAGATTGGAGATGCGCGGTTTTTCTGGAAGTCCAGTAACTTGTACTTCAAGATTCCCATTTAACTTTCGTGTTTTGATGTTGTTCAGGTACGTCACTGTACTGGAAATATTCGTCACCGGATTGATGCGTAATCCAGCCAATTTCATTTCTTCTTGGTTTAAATCGTCCAATGTTTTATAGCTATCTCTGTAAAGAAAAATCATATTTTCCTTTTTTGAATCCATAATCACACTTGGCGCTCGTTCAAAATCTACAAGATCCAAGATTTCCTTTGGAGGTTTTTGGTAATCGAGATTTTCTTGTGCAAAGAATGAATAGGAAAGAAATGTGCTACTTAAAATAAAAAGGAATCTTTTCATGTTGCTTCGAAGGTTTGTTTGACCAAAGATAGCATTTGAGTAGCTAAGTTGTTTATTTTGCTCACGGAGTAAGCAAACACGTCAAAAAAGTACTTTCGCGACTTCTTTATTTTTGAAGAATAAACCTTCTTTTTGACGTGAATTGGAGAAACTTATGATTGCTTTATATAGTTTTACTGCTAAATCACTCTTTTTAATTCAATGTTCACCACCAAACTCACCCTTCAGGACATCTTACCGCTGACATGCACACGAACAGGTACATGCTGTCATGGCAATCAGGTTTTTTTGAATCCCTGGGAATTGGCTCGTTTGGCGCATGAAAAGGGAATCTCTGCGGCAGATTTTCGATCCAACTATTGCGATGATGGTGGGATTTTGTTGCGATTTAATGGTACAATAGATAAGCGCGGTAAATCAGCTTGTAGTCAATACATCGATAATTTTGGTTGCAGTGTGCATGTGGGCCGACCCTTGGCGTGTCGCTTGTTCCCATTGGGACGACAAATTCAAAATGGTGCTGCGGAATACATTTTTCAAGGGGAAAGTTTTCCATGTTTGAATGGTTGTTCAGCCGTTGTTGAATTACCGGTTTTGAGTGTATCAGAATATTTGAAAGGTCAAGAAACAGAAGCATTTGAAAAAGCGCAAGATGCCTATTTAGAAGTGATGCAAAACTTGGCAGAGAATGCCTTTGCTTTATTGTTAGATAGCGGTTTGGCAGCAACGGGTGAAACAAAAACACTTTCCATGTGGCGTGAACTGGGCAAAGCAGATGCGAAAACCTTAGCAAAACGAATCGGAGAAGAATGGCTAACAGCACTGCTACTTCCGACAATTGATTCATTTGATAATGCCGAAACATTTGCTGATGTTCACAACGAATATTTACAAGTAAAAGCGCAGGAACAATTTGGCAGTTTGGAATCTCACCAGGCATTTCACGAAGCTTCTGTTCTTATGATGTCCTTGGCGTTGTATTTGGCGCGTGCCTTGGGTGCTTATCCCGAAAGTTTATCAGAGCATTGGATAGAGGAGGCGAAGGGATTTGCTGCGTCTGAGTAGTTTTGAAAAAACATAAAAAACAACTAAATAATCTTTAAATAATGACACCTATTTTTCGTTTAGCAACCCTCACCGATTTACCTGCGATTTGGGATATTTTACAACAAGCAATTGCACGTCGAAAAGCAGATGGGAGTGAACAATGGCAAGACGGATATCCGAATCTGGAGGTAGTTCAAAATGATATTGAAAAAGAAGTCGGTTTTGTTTTAACATTGGAGAATGAAATTGCCGGTTATTTTGTCGTTATGATCAATGATGAACCCGAGTATGCTAAAATTGAAGGAAAGTGGTTGACAAACGATGATTTTGTAGTTTTTCACCGTATCGCAATTTCGGATGTATACTTGGGGAAAGGTTTGGCAAAATCAATTTTCCAATTCATTGAAGATTATGCGCGCAAAAACGACATCTTTAGTGTGAAAGCAGATACCAATTTTGATAATCTTGCAATGTTATCCCTTTTTGATAAAACAGGCTATGTTTATTGTGGGGAGGTTTACTTCAGAGGTAGTGCAAGGAGGGCATATGAGAAAGTGTTGGAGAAGTGATTAGCTATTCTGTAAGTCAATAAAATCAGGTGTTCTACGCAATATTGCGAAGTTGCAATTTCGTAAAGTTATAAAGTTGTAAGGTTTCAAGTTTTGAAACATCGAATTTTCGGATTCTCTAATTTTACAATTCTTCCTACTTTTTCTTTTCCCAAAGAGTAACGTTAGCACCTATCGAAATGCCTATTCCATTTAGCGAATAACTGTGTTTGTATAACTTCTGAGCTTGGTTTTTGTCAGTAGGACTCAACATGTATGATTCCGAATGATCTCCAAATTCGATTTCAGAATGATATGGCTCAAATTCATGTTCTGCTAGGTCATCATTGGCATCGATTTTATATATAGCCATTTTTCCTTTGTTCGGGCTAAATGATTGAGAAGTAAATTGAATTTCACTAAAAACGGCAATTCTAGGTGACACACTTTTGTTGATTCCGATGCTTCCAGTGAATCCTAAGGAGATTGGACCAAGGTATTCATATTCCAACAACGCCTCATTAAAGCCTAGATTCCAATCCCCATTGTTTTTAAAATGTTGCATGTAAGAAATTTTCCCTGAACCAATGGTTAATCCAATTTTTGAATAAACTGCGCATGTTTTCAATGGTACTATCAAACTAATTTTAGGATTAATTCGCCAGAATTTCCCTTCAAATGTTCGAGTAGTATATTCATCGTTTGAATTAAGCGCAACTGGTTTTATGTATGATCCAGTGAGTTCCAAACCTAAATTATTTCGGAATTCATATCCTAGGCTGACATCTGCACTTAGTAAATGTTTAAAAGAGTAATCTTCAAGATTCCAGAACCATGGATTAGTAATTTGATGAAAGGAATTCACAATGAATGAGGGTGACTGTTCGTTTTGAAGCACATAATGGTAACCTGCTGAAAATGATCCAATCAATTTTTGCGACCAGGTATAATGATGCATGATGAAAATAGTAAGAAAGCAGATGTATTTCATATAAACTAAAACAAAGGAATGCCAGAGAATGTTACAATAGGTAAATTTTTTCAAATCATCGAATCATCGAATCATCAAATTGTCATATCATCGAATAATTAAAAATTTAATTTATTTTTTGACCCTCGAAACAAACAACACGTATATGAGCAAAATCAAAGTTGAAGCAACAATCGAAGCAGATTTGAAAACAGTTTTTAATTGTTGGACTGCGCCAGAACATATCGTGAAATGGAATTTTGCTAGTGAAGATTGGCATTGTCCAAAAGCATCGAATGACTTGCGGGTTGGTGGGAAATTCAGTTCTACAATGGCTGCAAAAGATGGCTCGATGGCATTCGATTTTGAAGGTATCTACGATGAGGTTGTTACAGATTCAAAAATTGCGTACACACTTGAAGACAATCGTAAAGTTGAAATTACTTTTGAAAAAATTGGAGATTTAACGAAAGTTACTGAAACCTTTGACCCTGAAAATCAAAACAGCGAAGAATTACAGCGCACCGGTTGGCAAATGATCCTAAATAACTTCAAATCCCACGTCGAAAGCCTCTAATCTCTCACGCCTACTGCCTCAAGCCTACTGCCTCAAGCCTACCGCCTCAAGCCTACCGCCTATTTATAAAGCATTTCCTCAATACTATTCTTCGACACAAAGTGATAACCACCCTTCGCTTTATCAAAGACTCCTTTTGCCCATTCAAGATCGTTAGGACGCTTCGTTAAAGCCTTATAGATTGGAGCTAAATACTTTCGACGACCAACTTTGATTAAGAATTTTTCAATGTTCGGCTTGATGTCTTCATAACCATTATTGATTCCCAATACGTACCATTCGGTCATGATTTCTGAGTTGCCCCAATTTTTGAAATTGATTGACTTATCCAATTGTTGCATTTTTGCTACAGAAATGTCTGCCGGCAATTTGCGGATGAAAGTTTGCCATTCTTGAGTGATGTATTGATCTCGCGTTAACTGTTCGACTATTTTTTTCTTTTTCCTTCTGCCTTTTACTTTAACATAAGTCACTTTCTTCGCGAAAATATCTTCACCAGCCGCAAAGCGATCTGCCAATAATTGAACTTGATCAAATCGAGCTGATTGGATTTTTACACAATTCGAGGGCAGTCCTTCTTTATAAATCCAGTCATTCGTGTTGAATTTAATATTGTTTGGATCAAGCAAAGTAGAATTTAAGTAATCCACAAAATGTTCTGTCGTAATCGTTTTGAAAGCGAATTCTTTAAAGTATGATTTTAAAAAGGCATCAAATTTCTTTCTTCCCACAGCTTCTTCTAATGTTTTTAAGAAGAAAGCTCCTTTCACGTAAGCAATTTGCGTCATCCCATCATCTGGATTTCGACCCGATAAAGCCAATTTAAGCTTGGTGTCTTCCGGGTGTTCACTTTCCGAAATATCACCCATTTCAGCCTCTAACTCATAAAATTCAATCAAGGCTAACATGTCGGCAATTTCTTTTCCGTACAATTCTTCCATGATACGATTCTCAAAATAAACCGTAAATCCTTCGTTCAACCAGAAATCATCCCATGTCGCATTTGTAACGAGGTTTCCTGACCAAGAATGGGCAAGTTCATGTGCCACAACACTCACCAAACTGCGATCGCCCGCTAAAAGGGTCGGTGTCACAAATGTCAGACGTGGATTCTCCATCCCACCAAAAGGGAAAGAGTAGGGAAGTACAATTAAATCATATTGTTCCCACAAGTATTCTCCATACAATTTCTCTGCTGCACCAACCATTTTGGAAAGATCGGCGAACTCATAGGCACATGAATTAATCATTTCCGGCTCTGAGTAAACACCACAATTTGGTCCTAGTTTTTTGTACGAAAGATTTCCAACCGCCAAGGCAATTAAATAACACGGAATAGCTTGTTTCATTTGGAAATCATACACGCCTTCTGCATTTTTTACTTGTGGATTTTCGGCACTCATAACAGGAAGCAAGTCCATCGGAACTTTCACTTTCGCTGAATACGTAATTCTGTTGGCAGGTGAATCTTGACAAGGAATCCATGAACGCGTCAAAATAGCCTGACCTTGAGTGTACATGTACGGATGCTTTTTACCCGTCGTTAATTCTGGACTCAACCAATCAATCGCTTCTGTTTTATCAGTGGTTTTATAGTAAATGTTGACGTGCGTTGTTTTTGGAGTTACGGTAACCATTAACGGTTGACCAAGCAATGAATCTTTGTCCCATTGTCCAATTACGAAATCTGTTTCTTCTTCTTTGTCTTTTCCAAGCGTAATTTTCTGAATTTCTAATCCTTTGATGTCGAAGATTGCTGTATCAGTCCCAGAATTAGTCATTTCGTGACGCGCAACTCCATAAATAGTTTTAGAATCGAAATTTACATCTATGTCCAAGTGCAAGTGTTTTGTGCGAATCAATTTTAAATTCGAATAACTGTGATCATCAAAGGTGGAGTCCGCAAAACGTTCAGTTGCAGTGACAACTGTTTTGGGAGTTTCATCGCATGATTGGAGTATCAATGCAATAATTGTCAGACATAGAAATAAGTATTTTTTCATGTATTCTCTGAGAAAAGATAACAGTTACACAAAGTTAATATTATTATCTATTTGTTAAGTAACGAATTGCATCGGAAGCACCAATTAATCCAAAAAGGGCCGGCATGTAACTAATTGTACCATAAAATGACTTTTTAAAGTTTAGACCGTTGGTCATTTTTAATGATTCCTTTATCTGAACTTCAGAAGAATAAACAGCACGTACCTTTTTGAAATCAACTCCTTTTTTGCGTAGCTGTTTCTTGACATGTCCAGCTAAATTGCAATTATAAGTGTTTGGTAAGGTAACAACTGAAACGCGAGAAGGATCCATTTTACCTCCTGCACCAAAATGTGAAACAATGCGGATTTTAAGTCGGATGGCAGCAATAATCCATTCCGTTTTGGGTGCGACAGAATCAATACATTCCATGATACAGTCTGGTTTAAATTCATCCAACAACTCCCAAACTCGTTCTGGCATTACAAATTCTTGAACAATATTAAGTTTTAGTTCTGGATTGATTTCAAGTAAACGCTCACCCAAAACAACTGCCTTATTTTTACCAATAGTCGAATTTAGTGCAGTTAATTGGCGATTTTTATTTGTTGTATCGAACACATCTCCATCGATTAGTGTCATAGTTCCAACACCCGAACGAGCGATGAATTCAGCCGCATACGATCCAATGCCGCCAAGTCCAACAACCAACACGTGTGACTGTTTTAGTTTCTCGACGCTTTCCTTGCCAATTAAGAGTTCTGTGCGTTCTAACCAATTGTCCATTTGGTAAAAATTCGTTTGAAATTAGCTTCTATTTGTGCTTCAACTTTGAACAAAGGTAAATTTAAAAGTTCACTCACTTTTGTATAAATCAAGGAAATGGCGATGTCAGAATCATCCGTTTCTAAAAAAAGTTGATCTAACGGAATAGTTTTCAATTTATCTTGTAATTGCTGATTTTTCAGAATTGCGGCACCAATACTTATCATCAATCCTTCCTGTAAGACCTCATCAAGTATCGAAACCTTCGTGAATCCATGAAAAATCCATTGCTGTTTCGGATTAAGGTTCCGTTTTAGTTGTTTTAGTTCATTCCAAGAACGAACGCAGTGAAGAATAACGGGCAAGTCTATTTCCTCAGAAATTGCCACTTGTTGAATGAAAATTTCTTTTTGAAGTGCTAATTCAGGACCTTTTAATTTATCCAGATCAATTTCACCAAGTGCTAAACACTTCTTATTGTTAGCATTCAAGCGAATTTCGGATACTTTACTTCCCCACTGTTCTGCCTCCCAAGGATGGATACCAAACGAAAAGTAGTTTTCAAGAGGATCTCCAAATGTTCGACTAACGACTTCAATTTGCTGGCCAGTCAAGTAATGCGTATGAATATCGATGAGCATAATTTACTTCGCATATTTTATCAAAAGGCGAATATTTAAATAAATTTTATATTTTCACGGTTCAAACAAAAAAAAACATGAGCACAGAGACTATTGATAATAACGAAAAATCTGGAACGTCAATTTTTGATCGATTAGAGGCACAAGGAACAATTTTTGGTCATCCAAAAGGATTGTATTTGTTATTTTTTACGGAGTTATGGGAGCGTTTTTCGTATTATGGAATGCGCGCTATTCTTATCCTTTACATGACAAAATTGTGGATTGAGAATGGATTACAAATTCCCGAAAGTAGTGCGACTTTAATTTACGGATTCTTTACAGGTTTCGTTTATTTTACACCGATTATAGGAGGTTGGATTGCAGATAGATATATTGGTCAACGAAATGCGATTACAATTGGTGGTATAACCATGTTTGCGGGTCAATTAGTACTTTTTGGAATCAATACCCACGTAGGTTTAGCAATTGGTTTATTGTTGTTAATTATCGGAAATGGTTTCTTTAAACCAAATATTTCAACTTTAGTTGGCCGTTTATACCGCGAAGGCGATGCACGACGTGATTCCGCTTTCTCGATTTTCTATATGGGAATCAACATGGGAGCGTTAATTGCACCGTTTGTTGTCGCTATTTTATGCAACAGTTGGTTCGCAACGAAAGGTTTGGATGAAAACGGTAAGGAAATGATCATGAGCTACGGTTATAAATATGGTTTCCTTGCTGCAGCAATAGGAATGGCTTTAGGTCAAATCATCTTCAATGCGCTTTCTAAGAAATACTTGATGGAAATCGGAGAGAAACCTTCCAAAGCTTCTCGTTTACCAGAAACTGAAGTAGTTGATGGCGTTACACAGGCAAAAATGAAATCACCTTTAACAAGTATCGAAAAACAACGAATCACTGTTATTTTCATTTTGACATTCTTCGTTATTTTCTTTTGGGCGGGTTTTGAACAAGCTGGTTCTTCTATGACATTATACACTGATAAATATATCGATCGTACATTATTTGGTTGGACGATACCAACAGAGTTATTTCAGTCAGTAAATCCTTTATTTATTGTATTGTTAGCGCCATTGTTTGCATGGTTCTGGAATTCTAAATATGGTTCCCGCTTAACTACTCCTGTTAAAATGAGTTTGGGAATGATCTTGTTAGGAATTGGTTTCTTATTCATGTTACTCGCTACAACTGGTGTTGTGATGGAAGGAGCAGGTGATCAAGAAGTTGTTCGTCAAAAAGCAGCTTTAATTTGGTTGGTTATGACCTATTTCTTCCATACAATCGGTGAATTGTGTTTGTCTCCTGTAGGCTTAAGTGTTGTGACGAAA
>JBIIKG010000261.1:0-3420 GCA_044233275.1 Crocinitomicaceae bacterium
TCCAACGGCATCAAACCCCGCTCCTATTTCTGTAGAGTGTATCGCTGATGTTCCAGCTCAAAACATTACAGTTGTGACGGATGAAGCAGATAACCAAGGAATACCGGTCGTTGCTTGGGTAAGTGATGTATCTAACGGTGCTACTTGTCCAGAAATTATTACACGTACCTATTCTGTTACGGATCTCTGTAACAATCAAATCTTGGTGACTCAAACAATAACAGTCAATGATGTAACTGCTCCAACTGGAACTGCACCAGCAAACGTTACCGTCGAATGTATTAATGACGTGCCACCAGTTCCTTTAGCAGTTTCATTCGTGATAACAGATGCGATAGACAATTGTACGGCCGTTCCAACTTTGGATTGGGTTGGTGATGTGTCAGATGGAAATACATGTCCTGAGACAATCACAAGAACTTTCTCAATCACAGACGATTGTGGAAATCAGACATTGGTTAATCAATTAATCATTGTAAATGACATTATAGCACCAACTGCTTCTAACCCTGCACCAGTGAATGTTGAGTGTATCCTTGATGTTCCAGCTGCAAATATCACAGTCGTAACGAATGAAGCTGACAACTGTACTGCAGTTCCAACTGTTGCCTGGGTAAGTGATGTATCAGATAATGGAACTTGTCCAGAAACAATTACAAGAACTTATTCTGTGACAGATGATTGCGGTAATCAAACGTTGGTAACACAAACAATCATTGTGAATGATGTTACGAATCCAACAGCTTCAAATCCTTCAGCTATAACCGTTGTTAGTGCTGCAGCAGTTCCGTTACCAGATCCTACTGTTGTAATTGATGAAACCGATAATTGTACTACAAATCCAATCGTTACATGGGTAAGTGATGTCTCTAACGGCAATGTTTGTAACAATGAACAAATAACGCGTACATACAGTGTTACTGACGATTGCGGAAATAGTATAATTGTGACGCAATTAATTACTATTACTGCAATTTACCCAACAATATCTGCCGGAGTAGATCAAACAGTTTGTTTTAATGAACCCGTAACACTTACAGGAACTTATAGTCCAGCAAGCACAGTTATTTCTTGGACAGCTCCAGTAGTTGATGGCGTTAGCTTTACGCCACAAGTTGGAACAAATACCTATACACTTACTGCAAATAATTATGGATGTATTGCAACTGATAATTTGACTGTCATAGTAAATCCAATACCTGCAGTAAGCTTCACACCTGATATTACTGAGGGATGTGATCCGCTAAATGTATCCTTTACCAATACCTCATCTTCAGGATTGGCGCTTACAAATTGTGTTTGGACGATGGGAGATGGCACAGTTCTAAACGGTTGTGGAGATATTAACTATACTTATAATAATCCAGGAACATTCACTGTTGGATTAACATCAACTGATGCAAATGGTTGTACTAATTCTATTTCATATCCTAACTTAATCTATGTTGACCAACAACCTGTTGCAGATTTTACTGCATCTGATTACGTGTTAACCAATCAATTGTTTGAGACTGAAGTTGAATTTACCAACCAATCATCGGGAGCAGTATCGTACTTATGGGCATTTGGTGATGGTGGCACTTCCACTCAAACAAATCCGAATCATTTATTTGAAACTGATATAGCAGGAAGTTATACTGTAATGCTTGTTGCTTATTCAGAATTAGGTTGCACGGATACTGCGTATCAATCATTTACAGTGACGGAAGATTTAATTTTCTATATACCAAATTCGTTCACGCCAGATAATGATGTTTACAATAATACCTTCGAGCCTGTATTTACTTCAGGGTTTGATCCTTACAACTTCACCATGTTGATATTCAATCGTTGGGGAGAAATTGTTTTTGAAACCCGTGATGCTTCAATAGGATGGGACGGTACATACAATGGTGATTATGCTCAAGATGGAATTTACACGTGGAAAATTGAATTTAAATCAAGAGTTAATGATAAGAAGTATGTAAAAGTAGGCCATGTCAATATGATGAGATAAAAACAAATAAATAAATAAATACAAACAAAAAAGCGATCTAAACAATCGCTTTTTTTATGCTTTATAATTTGATTAAATCTTTTGATTTATTCCCAAACTGTAGTTTTTTGTCTCAAGTAAAAATCAAGAATTACCATTGCTGCCATTGCTTCCACAATTGGTACCGCTCTTGGAACGACACATGCGTCATGCCTACCTTTTCCGATTAACTCCGTTTTTTCACCTTTAGAATTAATCGATTCTTGAGATTTCAATATGGTAGCAACTGGTTTAAATGCTACTCTAAATTCAATTGGCATTCCATTCGAAATTCCACCTTGAATTCCACCACTGTTATTTGTTAATGTTGAACCATCGGCGTTAAATAAATCATTGTGATCGGATCCACGCATTTCCACAGAAGCAAAACCACTTCCGAATTCAACTCCTTTAACTGCATTAATAGAAAGCATAGCTTTACCTATTTCAGCATGTAATTTATCAAAAACAGGTTCTCCTAAACCTGAAGGAACGTTCACTACCATGCAACGAATACATCCACCAATGGTGTCGCCATCCTTGCGCACTTCACGAATCAAATGTTCCATTCGTTCAGCGGTTAATTCATCCGGACAACGCACGATATTGGATTCAATCGCATCAGTCAAAAAGAAGGAAGGATCTTGTAATTTTATGTGTCCCACTTGATCAACATACGTTGAAAATTCAATTCCCAAAGACTCTAAAAATTGTTTCGCAATGGCACCTGCAACAACGCGACAAGCCGTTTCTCTTGCGCTTGACCTTCCTCCTCCTCTATAGTCACGATTGCCATATTTTTGATCATAACTATAATCTGCATGAGAAGGACGATATGCATCTTTCAAATGATCATAATCACTTGAATGTTGATCTTCGTTTGGAATAATAAAACCGATAGGAGAACCAGTGGTTTTACCATCAAATAAACCTGAAAAAAATTGAACTGTGTCTGATTCTTTTCGTTGTGTAACGATTGCAGATTGACCTGGTTTTCTTCTGTCAAGTTCTGTTTGTACTTTATCTAAATCAATGTTGAAATTAGAAGGTACACCATCTATAATTCCGCCGATTGCTGAACCATGTGATTCTCCAAATGTCGTTAATTTGAAAATTGTACCAAACGTAGAACCTGCTGCCATAATTCAAATATAATGGACAAATAACAATTAGCAATACTTAAATCCTTTTCAATCGCGTAAATGTTTATCTTCGGAGGAATAATTGTTGAATTACATTTCATTCTAAAAAGTACTATAATGCAAATAAATGAAGATAAATTAGAAGCATTTTGGCAATGGTTTGTAAAGAATTCAACGATTATCAAACAAGTGATAGAACACAATGATACCAATCAAAGTGAGCGTATAGTTGAAGAATTGAACAATTTTATTCTTGATTTTGGG
>JBIIKG010000262.1:0-3408 GCA_044233275.1 Crocinitomicaceae bacterium
ATCACTTGGGATGCCTTGGTATTTAATCATTACTATGTGTTCTTCTGATTGATTTCTTGATAAACCGGCAATAACTAATTTGTCATTTTTAAGTTCAAAAACGATCTCTTCGTTGCGATTGGAGCTGCATTCCAATAATTCCATTCCACTTCCGTCTTCGTTCTTTGAATCTAAATCAAAAGATACAATTCCTGACTGATCGGTTAAAACGAATGCAATTTCTTCATACACATCGATACGATTCGATTGATCTGTTAGTTCAATTCGGATATCATAGGACAGCACATCCAAATTAGATGAAGTTTGACTGAAATAGAATTGGCTTAGAAAAAAAGCACATGCAAAATTGATTGTTTTCATTTCATAAAGATATAAAAAGTAAGAAAGTTATCAGAAACAGTAAAGCATTACCTTATTGATAGAACAAAAAGTAATTAATGAAAGAACTTGAAAAAACAACTTAAATAGAACTTATTTGTACCTTGTGATTGAAATAGTTGGATTTAACTAAAACCCTCATGAACGACACCATTTTATATTCAGAAAATCAACGATTTAAGCAATTGTGGTTATGGGGATTGATCATTATAATCAACGGAATCTTTATCGTAAGTGCCTATCAACAACTTTATAAAGGAATTCCTTTTGGAACTAAACCAATGAGTGACACAGGTATTATTATAGGCTTCTTTTCCTGCATCCTAATCGATACCATTTTCCTTGTTTTCAAGTTAAAAACAACTATCACCAAAGAACACATTCAAGTTCAATTTTTACCTTTTCATTTAAATCCACGCAACTATTTGTGGTCAGATATCAAACAAGCATCTGTGCGCAAATATCGACCAATAATGGAATACGGCGGTTGGGGAATTCGTGGATTTAAAAGTAATCGAGCGTACAATATATCTGGAAAAATTGGTTTACAATTGGAATTTAAAAATGGAGATAAGCTGCTAGTCGGGACTCAAAATGGTCAAGAAGTGAATGATGTATTAGTAAAACTGTTTAAATCGAAAGTTTAATATTCACAAAATAATTTAGTTATGTTTTTTAAATCTGTTAGTGATTCTGAAACAACGATTACCGAATTAATGATCCCCTCCTATGCTAATTTTGGGGGAAAAGTGCATGGAGGTATTCTATTATCTTTGATGGATAAAGTTGCCTACGTATGTGCATCCAAGCATTCAGGAGGATATTGTGTTACTGTTGCTGTGGAGAATGTTGAATTTCTGTCACCTGTTGAAGTGGGAGAATTAGTTTCAATGAAAGCATCCGTTAATTATGTTGGTAATACAACAATGATTGTAGGGATTAGGGTAGAATCTTTGCAACCCAAAACAGGTATTGTCAAACATACGAATTCATCCTATTTCACTATGGCAGCGAAGGATGAAAACAATGAATTAACCTCTGTACCAGGACTTAATCTTCAGACGAAAAAGGAATTACGACGCTTTTGTGAGGGGAAATTAATCCGAAGTTTTTCGAAGCAAAAACGAGAGTTATTAAAATCTGATATGATTGATGTCCCTTTGGAAGGAATGATTGAAATGGCTAACGAAGAAAATTGCACTGTTAATCTCATCGATTGACAAAACTATTTGTACTTTTTGAAGACCTTTTCAAACTTTTCAATTTTCGGTTGGATAACCATTCTGCAATAAGCGTCTTCTGAGTTATTCTCATAATAATCCTGATGATCTTCTTTTGCGCGGTAAAAAATTGTCAAGGGTGCAACTTCCGTCACTATTTCTGATGAATAAGCCTTCGAATCATTCAACTCACGAATAATCGTTTGTGCAATTTCCTTTTGTTTGATTGAGTGGTAATAAATGGCTGAACGGTACTGTGCGCCTACATCGTTTCCTTGGCGGTTTAGTGTGGTTGGATCATGAACGGTGAAAAATACTTTCAAAATTTCTTGAACCGAAGTTTGCGTTGAGTCAAAAATGATTTGTGCAACTTCAGCGTGACCTGTCGTGCCCAAGCAAACTTCTTCATAGGATGGATTTTTTCGGTGTCCTCCAGTAAAACCAGCCGAAACATCTACAACACCATCCATTAATTCATAAACAGCCTCAACACACCAATAACAGCCTCCACCAAGGGTTATTGTATCATTTCCATTTTGGCCCTTTTTGACCTCTAACCTAGAAGTTTTTTGAATGTTTGCTTTGTCTTGTGATGCTTCGCAAGAAACCAAAAACAGGGCTAATATAATCGGATATATACGCATTTCAACGGTTTTAATAACTAACAGGTAAACTCTCTATTTGTTTGCTAGTAATCTAGTTTTCGCTTTCAGCAAACTGCTTAAAATCAACCAAATACTTTAATGATTGTTTTTTGAATGCACCAGGAAAAAGAAAACCAATTATTTTCATGAATCCTTTGAATTGAAATTCTTGCTCAGTAAGGTATTTTGTATGTCCATTGGGAAGTTCAATGAATTTATTCTTTATAATGTTATGAACTCCCTTTGCATCATATGTCCCGCTATACTCTTCAGGGAAATTGCGTACAATAACAGTTTCAATCATCTCTAAATCACGTTTGCCCATTTTCAATACCAATTTTGACTTTGCGCCTACTTCACCCGGTTCACCACTTAAGTGCTCAAAACTTCGAAAACCTTCCATCCATTTCGACATATTGTCTGCATTGTCAAACAATTCTATGACACGTTCGCGTGGTAAGTTAACTTCAATATCTACTGTGTATTTCATTTTTTATATTTTAATATGAGAAGATTTGATTGATTTGAAAATTTGAAAAGTCATTTATTTCCAATGTATCCGATAATTGGCACATATTCTTCACATCTCAGTCGAACCCCCTTATTGTCAATTGCGTATGTGAGCGACCAACTAGCATCTGACGCTGCATCGAGATTATTATCGGGTAATCGATATTCAAAAACGAAATCTTTTGTTCGTTTGGATAAGTACTTCACAATTTTTTTACCATCGAAATTGTCAATGTTTTCGCCAAAACTAGACTCGATTTTTGTGGGTTTCATAATGTCCAAACCATGCAATTCAAGTATGCGTTCCAATTCAACAACAACATTATCAATTCCTTCTGCACTTAACTCAAAATTAAATGAAAAAACATTTCTCGTGGTTAAACTATCAGAATTGACTTCTGGCCGCATCGTTTTTATACCTAATTCAAGTGAATCACATTTTTTTATAGCTGCATACGCTTCAAAACCGCTAGGTTGGGAAAAACCCATCAAGTAAAAACATAAAAAGAAAAGTAAATTCAAAAAGCGCATAGTTAAAGGTAATCATTTCAACTTAAACAACTTTATAACTCTTGAAGTTACAGTTCTCAGTCAAACTGCTGTTAAAGTATAGAAACTATTGTAATAAAGGTTTTAAGTAAATAGGCAATAAGCGG
>JBIIKG010000264.1:0-3404 GCA_044233275.1 Crocinitomicaceae bacterium
GATAAAGTAATACTTTCATTGAACTCTTCGATTACTAGCGGCTGATTTGCCGTTAAAGGAATGGCAGAGCTATTTAAATCCATCAGCTGAATAGAAAGCGTATAATTTCCTGGGGCTAACACAAAACGTTTTAGGTCGTAGAAATCTTCAATGATACTATCCTTCATAAAAGGTGTTTCCAAACGATAAGCATCAGAAGCGATGGTTGAGTCATTTGATAAAATTGATAGACGAACAGCTACTTCTCCGGCTAATCCACCCTCTTTTCCTTTATAGTTAATTGATGTTCCTGCGAATTGAAGATACACTTCTAAATAATTCCCAATTTCAGGAGCGTAGAATTGTTTACTGTCAAGATAAGCGCGCAACTTTTTTTCTTGAGCGAATGAATTTTGCACGAAGAGTACACAAAGGAATAAAAAAACTAGTTTCTTCAATTTCTGTCGTTTTAATAGGTAAAGTTAAGGTTTTGGTGTGGCAAAAAGAAAAAAAAGTTATTTATTGTTTAATCTGTGATTCATACGAAGTTAAGGGTGATAAATCTAGTTTTAAGTAAATGAAATTTAAAATTCTCTCATTTTTTTTGATTGATGTCTTGCCAGTTTTCAAAGTATTACTACTTTTGGCCCGGAGAATTGGCAGAGTGGTCGATTGCGGCAGTCTTGAAAACTGTTGTACCGCAAGGTACCGTAGGTTCGAATCCTACATTCTCCGCAAGTAAAAAGTCCATTTCAACGTATGTTGGGATGGACTTTTTTAATTCCGTATCACTGCCAAGCTTGCATGGGCAGAGGAGAAGGAATGAAAAAAGTATATTTCTAGTTTAGTCAATATGGTCTTGTAATTTGACCTCCCTCAAAAACGGATATTTTATCCTACATTCTGCCCGTATTCCTGCTAAGCTCGCTAGGATAATCAAGTGCAGATTATCTATAGAAAAACAACCAATTTGAAACGTTGGGTTCTTTTTTGTTGCTAGTAACTAACTTATTTGATTTCGCATCATCCTAAATTCTTATTTTCGTGCAATGGTAATCGCAATAATAGGGGGTGGGGCGGCAGGCTTTTTTGCAGCCTTATCGGCTAAAAAACACTTTCCAAATCATCAGGTAATTATTTTTGAAAAATCAGCCAAGGTTTTATCTAAAGTGAAAATTTCTGGTGGAGGTCGATGCAATGTTACTCATGCTTGTCCTGATAATAAATTACTGTCAACTTATTATCCAAGAGGAGAGAACTTTCTTCGAAAAGCGTTTGATCAATTCAATGCAACATCAACAATAGAATGGTTTGAGCAGAGAGGTGTTCTCATGAAAACGTTTCCCGATGGTTGTATTTTTCCAAAATCGAATGATTCTCAAACAATAATTGATTGTTTTTTAAATGAAGCGTTCAAATTAGGAGTTGAAATACGGTTTAATCAATCAATTCAATTTATTGAGAAAGAAAATAATGGATTTCAACTCAATACTAGGGAAGAAAAAATCAGAGTGGATAAAGTTATTGTGACTATCGGAGGTCAACCCAAACGTTCTGGACTTGAATGGATTGAAAAATTGGGTCATACCTTAATTGAGCCGGTTCCTTCGTTGTTCACCTTCAATATGCCAGTCAATCCAATTCGTGAATTGATGGGAAATGTTGTTGAAAATACAACGGTAAAAGTAGAAGGGACAAAGTTAATTGGCAAAGGTCCATTATTAGTGACACATTGGGGAATGAGTGGTCCAGCAATTCTTCAACTTTCTGCATGGGGAGCAAGAGTGCTGTTTGAGAAAAATTATCATTTTGCAATTTTAGTCAATTGGCTGAATACCAAAAAAGAAGTTGCGTTGCGAGGTGAATTGGAAACCATTATTCTTGCACATGGAGCAAAGATGGTGGGAAATTTAAATCCCTTCCCAATGACAAGTCGCTTATGGAATTTTCTCTTATCAAAATCTGAAATTCAACCAGAAATTCGATGGAAAGATTTAGGAAAAAAGAATATTAATAAAATAGTAAACACATTGTTGAATGATCGCTATGAGGTGAGTGGCAAAACAACATTTAAAGAAGAGTTTGTAACGGCAGGCGGAATTGCATTAGTCGAAATTGATGTGAAATCAATGCAAAGCAAACTCGTTCCTGGTTTATATTTCGCAGGAGAAGTGTTGGATATTGATGGTATTACGGGAGGTTTTAATTTTCAGTCGGCCTGGACAACTGGTTTTGTGGCAGGAAAGAATGTTGGATTAGAAGGATGATCCTTGTTGATCCTTTTCATAAAGAAGTTCATCGTAATATTGCAATATTTAAATATTTAAATATTTAAATATTGCAAAGTTTAAAAGTTGCAAAGTTTAAAAGTTGCAAAGTTTAAAAGTAGCAATATTGAAATTTAAACTTCAAAAATTACCTCTTCGTTTGGTACTCTGAAACGAGGTCCCCAGATTCCTTCCTCTGTTCCTTTTCCAACTGCAATGATCATATTGATTTCTGCACCCCAAGGCAATCCTAAGGCACGTTTAACGCGGTATTTGTCAAATCCTTCCATTGGACAACTATGAAAACCTTCGGCAGCGATTGATAACATAAACGTTTGTGCAGCTAAAGCACAACTTTTTTGAACCGTTATGCGTTGTTCAGCATTTCCCCCTAGTCGCACAAATGGTTTACGAATACCCATGAAAAAGCAAATTAATCTGCGCACTATTCCCATAAAACCAAATGGATCTCTCATATATACCAGAGGAATTGCTTTGCGGTAATAATCCAATCCACCTTTAATTAAGGATTGATCTTGTCCTTCTGTACTCTCTTTAATTTTATTGTAATTCCATTTCGCGCGTTTCGACCATAGATCTCTTCTGGTAACAAAAACTACAAGTTCTTGAGCAGTTTTAGCTGCCGATTGATTTAAACAATATGGAACAAATTCTTTCTTAAGCTTTTCTGATCTAACCCAATAAAACTCCCACAATTGCATGTTACTGCTATTTGGTGAAAGAGTTGATCGCTCTAAACTTTTTTGAATGACTTCTGAAGGAACTGAAATAGTTGGATCAAATTTTCTATTTGATCTTCGGAAATCGATGATTTTTTGAAATTCAGTTGAGTACATGAATATATTTTGAAACTAGTTAATTATAAATTTGATAGTTGCTTTTTACAACTTATCAAATAGTTCAAGGCTAAATTTAGTCAAAAAAAAAAGTTTGACCTAAATCAAACCTTTTGTGGGAAATGAGGGACTGTTTACTTCCGAGAGATTTCGAATCGGAACGAACCCCCGACATTCCCGATTGAAATCGGGACGTTCGAACCAACTATTTAGATTCAATAAGGGAGATAATTTTCTTTTTAGATTTCCAACTTTTGATCAGTCGTTCATATGCAAGCGCTTCTGTTTTGGTTTTAAATTC
>JBIIKG010000263.1:0-3404 GCA_044233275.1 Crocinitomicaceae bacterium
GGCGCGCATCTATGAAGAATTAGGAATGGTAATTCGAGGTGAGTTTATTGTAGTAGGTATTGCACGTACAGAATTGCACGACATTTTTGCATACGATGATGCTGATGTTTGGTACAAAGCGAAAATCACTTACGAAAGTGAAGCAGGTGATGAAGACAAGCCTAAGAAAGTATCTCAGAATTTTTTAGTTTCTGCGCACAGTGTTAAAGATGCTTACGATCGTATTCGTGAAAGTCTTTCTACTTTATTGGTTGATTTTCAAATTCCAATGATTGCTGTTTCACCAATTGTTGAAATTTATCCACCCTCAGAGAATTTAGATCGCGAAATCTCCAGAACGCCAATCGAAGAATTTATTCCAGAGCCTGTTTCTAAAGGAAAAGTATTTTCTGCTCCTGGGTCAGACTTAGACGAGGAAATTGAAGAAGAACTTGAAGAAGAGGAAGCTGATACGGATAGTGAATTAGAAGACGATTTTAACGAAGAAGCTTAATTATAGCGAATGGAAGAATTTCTAGATCTTTTACGTAACGACCATCATTCATTCGATCAAGGTAAATTGGAAGATCATATTGGAAATGAACCTTTTACACTTTTGGCTAAATGGCTAAGAGAAGCGATTGAAAAACAAGTTTCTGAACCGAATGCAATGTCTATTTCAACTATTGGTTTGGATGGATTTCCACATGCGCGAATTGTGTATTTGAAAGAATTATTGGAAGAAGGACCGATTTTTTACACCAATTATGCAAGTGATAAAGGAAAATCAATTGAAGCAAATCCAAATATTCAGGCATTGATTTTTTGGCCAGGATTGGAACGTCAAATTCGAATCATAGGCACAGCCGAGAAAGTACCTGAAGAAATGAGTAATACCTATTTTCAATCGCGACCATGGGGAAGTAAAATTGGTGCTTGGGCATCTCATCAAAGTGAAGTACTTGCGTCGAGAGAAGAGTTAGAGGCACGTGTGCACGAATTAGCAATGAAATATCCTACTGAAGTTCCCCGTCCACCTCATTGGGGTGGTTACTTACTTCGTCCCATTCAAATTGAATTCTGGCAAGGCAGAAAATCACGATTACATGATCGAATTGTTTTTGAGTTGGAAGAAGGAAGTTGGAAAATTTACCGCAAGAATCCATAATTGATGTACGAAATACAACCCGTTTTATTTACCCTTTCAAATGGCATTCGTGTCGTTTACTTGCACGCACCTGCTCAGGTCGCTCACTTGGGGATTACGGTTTTGGGCGGTTCAAGATTTGAACTACCCAATGAAGATGGATTGGCGCACTTTTTAGAACATTGTATTTTCAAAGGTACAACGAAGCGCAAAGCTTTTCACATTTTGTCTCGACTCGATTCAGTCGGGGGAGAATTAAATGCTTATACAGCTAAAGAAGAGATTTGTGTTTATGCTTCGTTTACAAAAGAACACATTCGTCGAGCATCCGAATTGTTAGCAGATATTACGCTGAATTCAAATTTTCCGCTCAAAGAAATTATCAAGGAAAAAGAAATTATTATCGATGAAATAAATTCTTACTTGGATAGTCCAAGTGATAAAATTTTCGATGATTTTGAAGGGTATTTATTCCAAGGACATGCTTTAGGGAATAATATTCTCGGGACAAAAGAGCGCGTTCAGAGTTTTACCCGCGAACATTTGATAGACTACGTAAAACGTTTTTTTACGGCTGACAACATGGTTCTTTCCTTCGTTGGAGATATCTCAAAGCATAAATTGGAGAAAATTCTTGAAGAAGATTTTAAACATTGTCCAAGTGGAAACCATCAACCAATCATCGAGACTTTTGAACCAAGAGCACCTTTTCATATACGATCAAAAGAGGCGAATTATCAGGTTCATGCAATTGTGGGTGGATTAGCTCCAAATTACAAGGATGAATCGCGCAGAGGAATGATTATGTTGACGAACATTCTTGGCGGACCAGCATTAAATTCACGTTTAACCTTGTCGATTCGTGAGAAATATGGCTATTCTTATAATGTAGAAGCGAATTACACACCTTATGTAGACACAGGTTTTTGGAGTGTGTATTTGGGGACTGATCCAAAATATATTGATAAATCGTTATCCTTGATCCGCAAAGAACTCAAGCTATTGAGGACTAAGAAATTAGGCGTTTTACAATTGAATCGAGCGAAAGAACAGTTGAAAGGACACTTGGCACTTGGCTTGGATTCAAATTCAGGTTTGATGCTTGGGTTAGGAAAATCCTTATTGCTTTTCAATCAAATTGATACGATTCAAGAAATTTACGCTGGCATAGACAAACTAACGGAAAGTGAATTATTAGAAATCGCCAATCGATATTTTTCAGAAGAAAATTATTCTGAACTTGTCTTTGATTTACAGGAACTGTAATCAAACCCCAATTTTATAAAGTGTTTTCGATCTCATGCTCCGCAGGATTTGCAATCCTGCGGAATATATTAGAAATACTTTTAACGAATCGTTTGCAGTCTAGCAGGAATACAATAAACTTCCGGTAATATTGATTCTTTTCCATGATAATTACTCGCCGATGAATATTTCCATTCTGATTCATGATTTACAAAACCTTCTTCGACAGGATTCATATGAATGTAATTGATTTTATCCCAAGTAAACTTTTCGTTATACAACTCTATTGCGTGATTTCCTTCTTGCCAAAACTTGTAATTTTTATGTTTCGGACTATTGTCTGCCGCTTTAGTAAACTCTTTCAGTATCCATTCTCTTCGAGATTCTGGCTCATTCAATATTTGATTCAATATTTTTTTTGATGAAAATTTTTTAAAATCCCGAATTACGTCCTTTAACTCAAAAGGTTCGTTGCAATTAGCAATCAAATGCAGATGGTTTGACATCAAACAAAAACTATATATGTTCAAACCATTGTTCTCAATGCAATAACGTAAGGAATCAACAATTGCATCTTTGTGATTTTTTCGAGTGAAAACATCAATCCACTAAACTACGGTAAGTGTAAGAAAATAGCTGCTATTCTTTTTTATTGTGTGTTTAACTCCTTGTTTCATTCAATTAAGCTAATCATTATTCCTCAGGATTTGCAAATCCTGAGGAGCGTGCTATACAGGAACTGTAATCAATCCTTTATTCTATAAAGTGTCGTACGATCATCATTTATCATAACCCATTTTAATGGAATTGTGAAATCAAATTCTTCTTTGTAGAAAGAGTAGGTGAGTCCAAAGCAACAAGTGCAAGCGCAATTACCTCCATAGCCAATAAATATAAGATTGAGAATGGTATCATTGATTGTACCCGCATCCCCTAAAAATTTATGACAGCAATTTGAACCGATTTGTATGGATACAAAGAAAGTACTATCTGATTGAGAGATTGATTCAACATGGTCCATCACTTCACGCTC
>JBIIKG010000265.1:0-3383 GCA_044233275.1 Crocinitomicaceae bacterium
ATAGAAGAATTATTGGCTGGTATCAAAGAATTTACGATTTCAAAGGAAGAAGATAGTGATAAGTCATTGGCTGAATTTATGATCGACGTTGCCTTGTTAACGGATGCTGATTTAACAAGCGAGAATGAAGAGAAAAATCATGTTACGATGATGACGATTCATTCAAGTAAAGGCTTAGAATTTCCTCATGTGTTTTTAGTTGGCTTAGAAGAAAATCTTTTCCCATCCCAAATGGCTTTGCATTCACGCACTGAATTGGAAGAAGAGCGTCGCTTATTTTACGTTGCATTAACACGAGCAATGGACAGTTGCACTTTGTCTTATGCATCTTCACGTTTTAATTGGGGACAACTCGTGACTTCCGAACCAAGTCGATTCATTGATGAGATTGAACAGTCGTATTTAGAATTTGAATCACCTCAACGCGGAGGAGGAAGATCCTTAAGTGGTCGATCAACTTTTGAGCAGCCGCATACTGGCGGATTGAATAAATCATTTTCAAGTTCTACCCCACCTCCTTCTTTCAAACCCATGCAACAAGCAAGTGGTGCAAGTAAATCAACCGGTTCGAATGAAAATTTAAAAGTTGGTTACATTGTCAATCATGATAGATTCGGTAAAGGGAAAGTTACAAAACTGGAAGGAGATGGTGCTGATAAAAAAGCAACGATATTTTTCCCACATCACGGCGCAAAAACTGTTTTGCTAAGATTCGCCAATTTGACAATCTTAGAAGAATAGACTTTAGAAAGGATAACCAATTCCGAAATGAAATTGTGGGATAAAAGGTCTTGGCAAATATTGTTCATATAATGTTCCAAACTCAGCGATTCCCTCTGCTATATAAGCATCTCTCGGTTGGAAGAACCATCGCGCACCATCAGGAAGTGCTGGATTTGTTAATGGTAAGCCTAAATCCAAACGGAGAATAAAGAAGTCCAAATCCATTCGTAAACCGAAGCCTGTCGCCAATGCAATTTCTTTGTACCAATTACCGGAGAATTTACTACCTGGACGATTAACATCATCGTTGAAAGTCCAAACATTTCCTGCATCAACAAATACAGCTCCTTTAAGAACAGAGCCCATTGAAAAACGGAACTCAAATGACCCACCAAAACGAATATCACCAATTTGAGTAGCTGTGCGATTGGTATCTAAATAATACTTGTAAGAACCGGGACCGAGTGCTCTTGCTTTCCAACCTCTATTATCATTGGCACCACCAGCAAAGAAACTATAATCAAAGGGTAATGAAGTTGTTGTATTACCATAAGGCATTCCTCCTCCAGCTTGAATTCGCGCGTGAATACTTCGTTTCTTACCAATAGGAAGTGAATAGATCATCTCGTTATCCAAACGAGCAAATTGAGAATACCCAACGCCAAAAATCGTTCGTTGTCCATTATCCAGTGTATCTTGGAATGATTTGAAAAGACTCAATGTGTTCCCTGCTGGATCAAATGTTGATGTTAAATATAAATTATACTTCGACGTTTTGTTGTCCTTATCCTTATTGTTATATTCTAGGGTTAACTTCCAATCTTGCCATATGAATTGATTACTATATGCGTTTCTTAGAAAAAGGTCGTTTAGCAAATTCAGTTTTGCCTCAAATTCTGGACTGTTTTCTATTCGTACGAACTTAATTACTGAGGCGAAAGGTAAACCTGCTTGAAAAATCTGTGTTTTTGAAACATAGAATCGCCATAGGTAGTTCATTTGAAATACCTGACGTGTAAAATCCGCACGTTTTTGGAAATTATAAGCAGCAGAAATAACTGTTCTTGGTCGCTGTCTCTTTGACAAAGCTGTAACTTTGGTTGGAAATAATCCAGGTAAGTCGAATTTCAAACTTGGACCTATTTCAAACGTATTGAATGAACGACCTGCTTGTTTAATTGTTTCGCCATCTAATGTTTTATCAAAAATCGGTGGTTGGGATTCAAAACCTCCTCCGATTGAAAAAGTCATTTTTTCTGCACCACCAAATAAATTCTTATTTGTATAATTGATCGAAGACGCAACACCTAAAAATCCATTTGAATTGGTAAATCGAGGTTCAAAACCAAATGTTTGCTTCTTCGCAGGCATTAAATAATAATGCACTTCGACATATTTAGTCCCTGGTATTTCTTTAACTATTGGTTTGATTGCTTGAAACAATCCTAATTGTAATAAACGTGTGTAACTTCTTTCTAAGTAGTATTCTTTATAGTAATTTTCTTTTTCAAGATAATTTTGAGCTTCTAATAAGCCTGGGGAGATAGAGATTTCGCCATTGTATAAAAATGTTGCAATTCTCTTTATATCTAATTCATCCGTTTTGTGTTTTAAAATTTCCGCATAAACAAAAGTATCAATCGTTCTCAAAAACTGCTGATCTATAAGTATTAAGCCCATATCCTCTACTGTTTTTTTAAAGTTCCCTTTAAAATTCAAGGTATCCGCTATATGAAAATAGACATCTTTAACATAGGTAATTTTATGAGGAATTTTGACTAAACTATCTCTGTTGTTTTCTGACCTAACCATTCGATCAGAAAATTCAATTCCCAATTTAACGGTCATTGATGTTTTATTTGTATCTGCAATGTAAGTGATGTGAGAGCTACTAAACCCATACAAGGCATTGTCTCTCATGTGCTTAGCGACTTCATTTCTATAGCTATTTAAAACATCAGAATCAAAGGGCTCATTTACTAATGGTTCTTTTTCTTGTTTTTTTACAAAATTGGCATATTCATTCTTAACCGTGGAATTCGAAGAAACAATATAAACACTATTTATCATGTATTGGGCCCTTGGCGTCAATTCATACGTAATAACCGCCTTGCGATTTCTTTTATATTTGACTGATCCAGCGGCCGTTCCATAATAATAACCCCGGTTTTTAAGAAATAAATTAAGTTGCTCTATTGATTTATTATATGACAAACTATCGAACACAACTGGAACTTCACCAATCTTATATTTAAACCATTCTCTTAAAAACATCTTAGGAGCCACAGTATCCAAAAGGGGGATAATTTTTTGGGTATAAACAGATCGGTCTTTTTTACGAGATTTTTCAATTCGCTTTGTATTAATCCTATCTTCCTTTCTTTGCTTTTTCGCATTCTTTTCACGAATTGAAATGTTCTTTTTAAAACGTTTATTAGCAACGGAAGTAGAATCGAACATGTTGTAAACCATCAATTTTGCCTTAAAACCAACCGTTTTAAAATTCGGTTTTTGTCGAATGATTGATGTAATCTCATCTTCATCTAACTTACCATCTGCCACTTCAATTTTATTCTTTTTCAATAAATACTTTCCTTCAGGGACATATTTTGTCTGACGACACGCCACTAGCATAGCGATAATTGAAAGAATATATGTAA
>JBIIKG010000008.1:0-34555 GCA_044233275.1 Crocinitomicaceae bacterium
CCTCTTTTAAATGAAAATCAATGCGAAGGAAGTGGAATGTACGGTGAACTGGAAAATTCAATGAATGAGCTTGAGTTTTTAAGTTTTTTGAAGGATAAATTTAATTGTGGAGCAATTCGGCACACGAATTTATTGGGAAAAAAAATAAAATCTGTCGCTTTTTGTGGAGGTTCAGGAAGTTTTCTTTTACCTGCCGCAAAACGAGTGAAAGCTGATGTTTATATCAGTGCTGATTTTAAATATCACGAGTTTTTTGATGCGGAAAAAGACATTGTAATTGCAGATATTGGTCATTATGAAAGCGAACAATTTACAGTAAATTTATTAGCTGATATTTTGAACGAAAATTTTACTAACTTTGCGCTTCATTTAACGGGAATTAATACAAATCCTATAAATTATTTTTAGCAATGGCAGGAACTGCGACTAAGACTAAAACAGAGGCAACTGTGGCGGAAAAGCTTGACGCCCTATACCAATTACAGAAAATTGATTCTGAAATTGATAGAATTCGTACCATTCGTGGTGAGTTACCTTTGGAAGTTCAAGATCTTGAAGATGAATTATTGGGTCTTCAAACAAGAATAACAAAAATCGACGATGAAATAAAGGATTTGGAGTCTGAAGTACTTGATCGCAAGAATGCGATGAAGGATTCTGATACTGCAATTGCGAAGTACAAAGAGCAACAAAACAATGTGAGAAACAATCGTGAATTCGAATCACTTGCAAAAGAGATTGAGTTTCAAGAATTGGAGATCAAATTGCACGAAAAGAAATCGAAAGAGGCGAAAATTAAAATCGATAATAAAAAAGAGATTTTAGATGAAGCTAAGCAACGTTTTGAATTCCGTGATACGGATTTAAAGACGAAAAAAGCTGAATTGGACGAAATCGTTGCTGAAACGCAAAAAGACGAAGACAAGTTATTGAAATCTTCAGAAGATGCGAAAAAGAAAATTGATGAACGTTTATTAACAGCATATGTCCGTTTAAGAGGAAATGCGAAGAATGGTTTATCAGTTGTTCCAATCGAACGTGATTCTTGTGGAGGTTGTTTCAACAAAATTCCACCTCAACGTCAGTTAGACATTCAATCTAAGAAGAAAGTCTTAGTTTGTGAGCACTGTGGTCGAATCTTGGTTCCAACAGAAGAAGTTTAAAATACGTGCGGTTTTTCCGCTATACACATTATCAATAGGGCGGATCCAATCCGCCCTATTTTTTTGAAATGTGTTTTTAAGATAAATACAATGAAATTCAGCGATTACAACATATCTCCCTTGATTAAGGATCAATTGGATGAATTAGGTTTGAGAAAGCCAACTGATATCCAGTTTAAAGCAATCAAGCATATCCTTGATGGTGAAGATGTAATGGCAGTAGCGCAAACAGGTACTGGTAAAACAGCCGCTTTTGTGATTCCAGTGCTAGATTCACTAGAACGTAAAAGACATAAAGGATATTCAGGGATTCGCTGCCTCGTAATGGTGCCGACCCGAGAATTGGCCAAACAAATTGCCGGCGTATTTCGAGATATTGGTAAACGAACTAGTGTCAAAACCTTTGGTTTATATGGTGGCGTTGAACAAGAACAGCAAATTAGAACATTAAACAATGGAATTGATGTGTTGGTAACAACACCAGGTCGCATGTTTGATTTAATTTCGCAGGGTCACCTCGATATCACAAAACTCGAGTTTTTAGTATTGGATGAAGCGGATTTAATGTTGGATTTAGGTTTCATGAAGGACATTGAAGATGTGTTGAAACACATTCCAAAAAAGCGTCAAACTTTATTTTTCACGGCAACAATTACAAAGAAAATTAAATCTTTAGCTTATTCTGTGGTGCGGGAAGCCATCCGAATTCAGATTTCTCCAAAAAATCCAGTGGCTAAGAATATTGATCACGCAGTTGCATTTGTGGAAATGGACGATAAGCGATTTTTCCTGGAGAATATCCTAAAAGAATACGACGACAGAAAATTTATAGTTTTTGCGCGAACAAAAGTGCGAGTTGAACGAATTGTTGCCGCAATGGAGCGTGTTGGTGTAAAAACTGAAGCAATGCATGGTGGAATTGAACAAAAGGACCGTTTCGCGATCTTCGATCGATTCAGAGGTGGT
The DNA here is from genome assembly GCA_044233275.1 of Crocinitomicaceae bacterium. GTDB lineage: Bacteria > Bacteroidota > Bacteroidia > Flavobacteriales_D > Crocinitomicaceae > M0103. The sequence goes on from JBIIKG010000008.1 coordinate 2,130, forward strand.
GAAAACAATGTATTGATTACAACAGACGTTGCTGCTAGAGGGATCGATATCCCAACGATGGACTACGTAATCAATTACGATCTACCCGATGATCCGGAAAATTATGTTCACCGTTGTGGTCGAACAGGTAGAGGAAATAGAAGAGGACAAGCAATGTCATTTTGTAGTCCAGATGAAATTCCCTTACTATCAGCCATCGAAGAATATACTGGAGAAGAAATAGATCAGTACGAAATTTCGAAGGACGATTACCGAGAAATTCTTTTTGGAACGGATGAAGGTGGCTACAATTGGAAACGCCTTATTGAAAAAGACAACAAAGAGAACGGTACAGAGGATGAATGGTGATTTTTAGAAACTAGAAACTAGAAACTAGAAATTAGAAGCTAGAGATTAGAAACTAGAGGATGTTTACTTCTCGTTCTAAGGTCACACCAAACTTACTTTCGATTGATGCAATGATAGCAGAAGATAAATCCCAGATCTGTTGTCCAGTGGCACCACCATAATTCACTAATACCAATGCTTGAAGTTTGTGAACGCCATGATTTTCAACTGTTTTTCCTTTCCAGCCAGCTTGTTCTATCAGCCATCCGGCTGCGAGTTTACGTTTACCAGATTCTGCAGGATAATTGGGTGCATCTGGGTAGGTCTTTAAAATTTCAGCTACAATTGAATCATCAACAACAGGATTCTTAAAGAAACTCCCCGCATTTCCAATTTCCTTTGGATTCGGAAGCTTAGAGGAACGAATCGCAATCACAGCATTGCTAATATCTTTAATGGTTGGGTGTTCAATTCCCATATGTTTTAATTCACTTTCAATCGCGCCATAACTTGTATTCAAATTTGGATTGCTTGAAAGTTTAAAAGAAACAGAAAGAATGACATATTGTCCTTTCAACTTGCGCTTAAAAACGCTTTCACGGTAACCAAATTCACAACTCTTCGCATCGAAAGTGTGAATTTCTCCGGTTGATAAATGGTAGGCTTCCAATGAATGAAAAACATCTTTAATCTCAACACCATATGCACCGATGTTTTGCATTGGACTAGCACCAACGCTTCCAGGAATTAGACTTAGATTTTCCAATCCCGCTAAACCCTCATCTATACATTTTAACACGAATTCATGCCAAGCTTCACCAGCGCCTGCTTTTACGATTACTGAATCGACAGTTCGATCTAAAATTTCAAAACCTTTTATTTCATTTCGCAATACCAAACCATTGAAGTTTTGCGTGAACAAAACATTGCTACCACCACCAAGAATCAATAATTCTTCATTCGGAAATTGACGAATTGCATGTTTTAACTCTTCAATTGTCGAAAAAGCAGCAAAATGAGATGCAGAAACCGAAATTCCAAATGTATTATACGCCTTTAAATCTTGGTTGTTTGAAATCATAAGGTAAAAGTAAAAAATATTTGGCGATTCCTTACTTAGAAATTGGGATAGAATTGATTAAACACATTGGCTTTTTATGTGTTATACATTTGGGTTTTTAGTACCTTTGTTATATGCAGTTCAAAAACGTTTCCTTAGAAGAAATTAATGCCTTTAATCGAAATACACTGATGGAAGTGCTCGATATTAAATGCATAGAAGTCGGTCCAGATTACATCGTTTCTACCATGCCTGTGGATCATCGTACTCATCAACCGATGGGACTTTTACACGGTGGAGCAAGTGCTGCTTTGATAGAAAGTATCGGTTCAATGGGGTCTACCTTGCTGTTGGATTTGGAAAAAGAATATCCTGTTGGTTTAGAAGTAAATGCTAATCATATAGGAGGAATTAAAAGTGGTTCGGTAAAGGCAATTGGGAAAATTGTTCACGCTGGAAAAAGAACGCATCTGTGGCAGGTAGATATTTATGATGAATCGACGTCAAAATTGATATGTACAGGTCGCTTAACAATCATGGTTGTTCAACGTAGCTAAGTGATTGACACCTTAAAATATCGCATTCCAGGTAAAGAAATTGTTGAGCAGTTGGGGAATTTTCATTCGGTAGAAGCTCAATCCATTCAAGAAGGATTTCTATTGGCTGATTTTTCACTGAAGAAATATTTCATTTTTAAAGCGTCAAGTGAGACTTCCGATTCAATCACAAGGCTTCATTTCTTGAAGGATCATCCTTTCGTTATTGAAAGGGAAGAGTACCTAACTGAAGCGGCTTCTTTTATTTCTTCCTTTCAACATTTAGACCTTAAAAAAGGAGTTTACTCCAGAGTTAAAAAAGTGGCTTTTGATGAACAAAAAGCGGTTTCTTTGTTTTATGAATTAGCTACCAATTACCCAAATTCATTCGTTTACCTAGTTTCATCTGACTTGTTTGGAACATGGATCGGAGCAACACCAGAAGTCTTATTGTCAATCGAAAATGAAGAGGTAAAAACCATATCACTCGCTGGAACAAAGAAGTCGAATGACGAAAGTGCTTGGAATGCAAAGGAAAAAGAAGAACAAGCAATTGTGACGCAATTCATAGAGCAAACATTAACTCAATCGGTTAAAAGTAAAATAGAAATCAATGGTCCGTATGAATATATTGCTGGACCAGTAAAGCATTTAAGAACTGATTTTTCGTTCAATTTAGCGAATGCATCAGCACTCAAATTGGTTGAACAATTGCATCCCACGCCGGCAGTGAGTGGCTTGCCGAAAGAAGTAGCCATTGAGTTGATTCACAAAACTGAAAAACACGAACGATTTTTATATACAGGTGTTATCGGTTTATTGGGTGAAGAATCGACCAATTTATTTGTGAACTTAAGGTGCTGTCAACTTACTGAAGGTTCAGCTTTTTTATATTTAGGGGGTGGATTAACTAAAGATTCAATTCCTGCTTCAGAATGGGAGGAAACAGAAAATAAAAGTCAAACCTTGCTAAACATTTTTCAAAAACTGTAGTTTTACCAAATGATGATCTCAAGTAATAAAAAGGGTGTACAATTAATCGTGAATCAATGTGTTAAGCATGGAATGAAACATGTTGTTTGCTCACCGGGTTCTCGCAATGCGCCTTTTGTGATTGCCTTTGACGAACATCCTGACATAACTTGTTATGTAATCCATGACGAGCGAAGTGCTGCTTTTTTTGCTTTGGGCTTGGCTCAAATGATTGATGCTCCAGTCGGAATTGTCTGCACATCCGGTTCTGCTTCCCTCAATTACTATCCAGCCGTTGCGGAAGCATATTATCAATGTATCCCATTGGTTGTAATCACAGCTGATCGTCCGGTGGAATGGGTGGACCAAGGCGACGGTCAAACCATTGTGCAAAAAGATGTATATAAAAATCATATTCGCTACGCGTGTCAATTTTCTGAAAACCCACAAAATGAGGATGAAGTTTGGTATATGGAGCGCGAAATGACAGTTGCTTTTAGCGAAGGGACTACTACTTGGAAAGGTCCAATTCATTTTAATGTTGCTTTTACTGAACCACTTTATGGAACTGCGGAAATAGCGGCACAAAAAGGAAGAATTATTGAACGCATCAAGGGTGAATTTCATCTTTCTAATAAACAAGCAATTCATGTGATTGAATCACTAGAATCTCAAAAGATTTTAGTCATTTGTGGACAATTACCCCCTGATGAAGGATTGTTTAAAGAGCTTCGTTTTTTTGCTGAAAATAGTGCAATCGCTGTTTTAGTGGAAAATACGTCAAATTTGGTTGATATGAAGTTTATCCATTGTATTGATCGAACTTTGAATTCGATTGATGAAAATGAAATGGAGTTTTACTCACCAGATTTATTAATTACCATTGGTGGAGCCGTTGTATCTAAAAAGATCAAAGCATTTATTCGAAAAAACAAACCAAAACAACACTGGAAAGTTGGCTACGATTTTCCGTATATGGATACGTTTCAGTCATTGACACATTCCTTTGAAACGAATCCAACAAGCTTTTTCAAAGAATTGAATCTACTTACTTACAAAAAGAATCTATCGAATTTTGGCGCAAAATGGAAACAAAAGGATTTCATAGCGCAAGAAAAGATGCCTGCATTTTTTGAAACCGTTCCTTTTTCTGATATAAGTGCAATCGAAACAATACTCGATTACGTTCCTGAAGCTGCGAATTTGCATATGTCAAACAGTTCAATTGTTCGTTACTGTCAGTTGTTTGACCCGATAAAAAGCATTCGTTATTGGTCAAATCGCGGAACTAGCGGAATTGATGGAAGTTCAAGTACAGCAGTGGGAGCAGCTGCTTTTGGGAATCAATTGCATGTATTGATAACTGGGGATGTTTCTTTCTTTTATGACAGTAATGCTTTGTGGAATCAGTACCTAAATTCCAATTTAAGAATCGTTTTGATTAATAATTTTGGTGGAGCAATTTTTAAAATTATTCCAGGACCTAATTCTTCCAAACAATTAGAGAAGTATTTTGAAGCAAAGCATGAACAGAATGCAGCGCAAATTTGCAAGGCATTTAATATCGGTTATTTTTCTGCTGCAACTAAAGGAGAAATAGAGAATCAAATGAATGATTTTTATTCGTTTGAGGAAAATGGGCGACCTAAATTAATCGAAGTATTTACACCTTCAGACATCAATCACCTTCAACTTGATGCTTTTTTTAAGGCAATTAAATAATGCGAAACAGTTTAAACATTAACTTCGTGCTTCATTAAGGTCAACTATGGATAATTTTGCAATTTTGTTTACGGGTGTTGGGGTGTTTTACCTAGTAGTCTTGTCTCTTTTGGAGATTGTATTAGGGATTGATAATATTATTTTCATATCCATAGTTACCGATAAATTGCCCCCAGAGCAGAAACGAAAAGCTAGGAATCTAGGTTTAACCTTGGCGCTTATTGTTCGATTGGTATTATTGACTTTCGTTTCGTATATAATGGCGATGAAAGATCCATTGTTTGCAATAGCTGGTTTTGATTTTTCTGGTCAAAGTTTGGTGCTTTTATTTGGTGGACTTTTCCTTATTTACAAGAGTACAATAGAAATGCACAACAGTGTTAAGGGTCACGAAGAAGTGCATGCCCCTAAAAAAGGTGGACTAAGAGCGGTAATAACCCAAATCATTTTAATTGACATCGTTTTTAGTTTTGACTCAATTATCACAGCAATTGGAATGACAAACGGAATCGCTGAAGAAACTGGCGGAAATCCAATTTTTATTATTTATGCAGCAGTAATTATTTCAATGATTGTCATGTTGATTTTTGCGAAGCCAATCAGTGATTTTATTAATAATCGTCCAACAATCAAGATGATTGCCTTGAGTTTCTTAGTGACTATTGGAGTATTGTTAGTTGCCGAGGCATTTCATCAAGAAATTCCAAAAGGATATATTTATTTTGCTATGGTATTCTCATTAATTGTTGAATTCTTGAATATTCGGATGAGAAAAAATCAAGGAATTGAATAATGACCGAAAAGGAAGCGTTGATTGTTATAGGTGCTTTAGATAGAGATGAAGATTTGCGTGAATTATTGGAAGACCTATTGTTTGAGATTAAACAATTTATCATTTCAAAACCGCTAATTTCCAAGTTGGTAGTTGGTCAACTCAAAAAACTAGAAAAGTTATCTAAGGCTGTTCGAGTTTTGAATATAGATTCAAAAAACACCTCTTTTTTAAAGGGAGAGGCTATTACTCAAAATGCGAATGAATCAATTCTTGCCATTTATAATTCATTTGAGTTAAATAAGGCCAAATTGAAACAACAACTGAGTTCTGCAAGTTCTCCAGTTGACATGATTTATACTATTTCTCAATTAATTAAACTTCAAGGAGATTATTCAGCTTGTTGGCCATTGGTTGAAGTTTTAGAAGATGAAGGAGTCGTTATTTCCAAAGAGCCAGACGTGATGGAATTACTAGTTGAAATAAAAAAAATGAGTACAGAAGGTATCTTAGCGTTTCAACAATTAACACAAATTTCACTTGATAAATATCCAGCGATTCAGCAAGAGGCGAAACGCTTATCTTTACTGCGAAAAAAAGAAAATGAATGGAAGACATCTTTAAAAATCTAAGGGAACAATTAGAACAAGAGGATTGGCCAGCGGTATATCTTTTTAAATTCATTGTTCCAAATGATGCGGAGAAATTGGCAATAATTACTTCACTTTTTAATGATAGTAATGATCTTGTCTTACATCAATCTAAAAATGGTAATTTTGTCAGCGTTAGTGTTAAGGAATTAATGTTAGATGTTGATTCAATAATTGAGAAATATATAGAAGCAGCAAAAATAAAAGGAGTGATATCGCTATGATTTTAATGACCTATTCAATCAGTAAAGTAGTAATCGGAATATTGTTAACTTCCATTACACTCTTAATTCTTTACATAGCCTACAAAAAATTGTTAACGCGGTTAAATAAAGGAAATCCAATTAAAGAAGATTATTGCGTTTTGTATAGTTTGGAGGAGCCAATTGCAAAAGGTGAAGTTGAGCTTTATTTCACAACGATTAAACCTAGAAAAGTAAGCATAGAATTGTACAATGATGATTTATCCTTCAATTCAACAATAAAAGAGGGTGAGTTCGGTGAAGGAGGCCACATTATTCGACTGGATACAACTAAATTGAGCAATGGTATTTACTTTTTTGCGTTGAAATCAGAGAATCAAAAGACAATGAAAAAAATGTTGGTTGAAAATGCTTAGCATGCCAATTTGACACAAAAAAAAGAATGGCAAAATAATTGGCTAAACGATATTTCATTTATTTTTATACAGATCAAACAAATAACAATTAAACAGTAAGTTATGGCTTTAGAAATTACAGATGCAAACTTTGAAGAAGTTGTATTAAAATCAGACAAACCGGTAGTAGTAGATTTTTGGGCAGCATGGTGTGGACCATGTCGTATGGTTGGACCAATCATTGAAGAATTAGCAACAGAATACGAAGGAAAAGCAGTAGTAGGCAAAGTGGATGTTGATAACAACCCAGGCGTATCTGCACAATTTGGAATTAGAAATATCCCTACAATTCTATTTGTTAAGAATGGAGAGATTGTAGATAAATTAGTTGGTGCAGCAGCGAAAGCACAGTTTGCAGCTAAATTAGATGCGATACTTTAATACTCTTTTTTTATAGTTATTTCGAAACCGTTTCATTTATTTGGAACGGTTTCTTTTTTTCTACCTGCTTATCTTATCTTTGTAAAAAAATATCAATGGAATCATTCGTTCGCCGATTAAAATACTACGGTATCGGTTTTGGAATCGGACTAGTATTTGTCCTCTTCTTTTTTCAAAATAGAGGCTGCTCATGGTTGCCTGCTAATCGCGTGAAGAACAGTATCCTTGAAAGAGTGCTTGTCATGCCAGACATTCAGAAAGATTACATGTTATCGCAAGGAATTAAAAAAGAAGATATTATTTCTGTTTTAAATGATGGCGACGTTAATTTCGATGCGAGTTTAAAAAAAGCCAATCCGCAAGTTTATTTGATTGAAAAAGAAATGGATAATGGCAAGAATCTGAAAGTGTATTTCACACTTCCAAAAGAAAGCTTCATTTCAGAAGTGCATTTATCTGAAAGCCGTTCGTCGAAAGTCAAAAACAGCAAGCTCGGATTCGGTAAAATCATGCGTTTACCAATCGATAAACACATGGTGTATGTAGATTCATCTAACCTCGTTACATGCCAACAAGAAAAATTAGGATTGCTCAATACGGTCGATATTTATCAGTTATGGAAGAAAGATGCGAAAGTTGATTTCTCTAAATCTGCTCTTGCACGTTCTCCGAAGCCTGAACATTACATCATTTTTAAAGACAAGAAAGGAAGAGAAATCGGTTCGAAATCTATTTGGTATAAGACTAAAATCAACATTTCTTCGTTTGATTTACCTTTTGAAACAGATTGTAGTAATTAATTGAAGAATGTAATGTTGATAAAAGCTATTTCACACTATTATTTCAATTTGTACTTTTCTTAAATTTGAACGATGGAATTTTCAGCTGAACAAATTGCAGGTTTATTAAATGGTGAAATAGTAGGGAATCCGAATGTTACTGTTGCAGATCTTGCGAAAATAGAAGAGGGGAAAGAAGGCGCTTTGTCTTTCTTGTCAAACCCGAAATATGAAGAGTATATTTATTCTACGGGCTCAAGTATTTGTATCGTAAATAAATCGTTTGAACCTTCAAGGGAACTTCCAACTACCTTGACTTTAGTAAAAGTAGATGACGCTTATGCCTGTTTTGCGAAATTGCTAGACATGTATGGTCAAATGAGCAAAAAGCAGCCGAAAATTGAACAACCTTCGTATATTGCTGAATCAGCACAAATAGGTTCCGATATTTATCTTGGTGCTTTTGCCTATATCGGTGAAAAAGCTAAAATCGGCAATAATGTGGTGATTTATCCAAATGCCTATATCGGTGAAAATGTGGTGATTGGAGATAATTCAATCATTCATCCAGGTGCAGCAATTTACAATGATTGTAAAGTGGGTAAAAATTGCATTATTCATGCAGGAGTGATTATCGGTGCAGATGGTTTTGGATTTGCACCCGATGAAAATGGAGAATATCAGAAAGTACCTCAAATTGGTAATGTTATATTGGAAGACAACGTTGAAGTAGGATCAAACACAACAATTGATAGAGCTACAATGGGTTCTACTTTTATTCGCAAGGGAGTTAAAATTGATAATTTGTGTCAAATCGCACACAATGTTGAAATAGGCAGAAATACTGCTATGGCTGCCCAAGTTGGAATCGCAGGATCAGCAAAAATTGGTGAAAATGTAATGATTGGTGGACAAGCAGGGATTAGTGGACATTTGCATATTGCTGATGGGACCAAAATTGTAGCGCAATCAGGAATTCCTTCGTCTGTCAAAAAAGCTGACACTTTGATGGGTTCACCAGGTATTCCAATTGATGATTTCAAAAAATCCTATTTTGGATTTAGGAGACTTCCATTTATCTTGAACAAAATTCAAGAATTGGACAAAAAGATAAAAGAACTAACCAAAGAGAAATAGATGTCTGAAAAGCAACGCACGCTGAAGGAATCAGTAAAGTTAGTGGGTATTGGATTACACACTGGAGAAAAAGTGAATCTGGAAATTTGTCCAGCTCCTGATAACCATGGATACAAATTTCAACGTATTGATTTGGAAGGAGAACCTACTATCAAGGCAGACTGTGATTTGGTAGTTGCAACCGATAGAGGAACTACTTTAGAATACAAAGGTGCACGCGTTTATACAACGGAACACATTCTTGCTGCACTTTATGGTTGTCAAGTTGATAATGCTTTAATCAAATTAGATGGTCCAGAAGTGCCTATTATGGACGGAAGTTCTTTGGTTTTTGTTGAAGCATTTGAAAAAGTTGGTTATGTTGATCAAAATGCGGAGCGTGATTATTTCGTTTTAACTGAGAATATTCCTTGGGAAGACACTGAAAAAGGCATTGAATTCTTGGCTGTTCCCGATACAAATTATAGAATCACCGTAATGGTTGATTACAAATCTCCAGTGCTTGGAACACAGCATGCGAGCATGTATAACATTGAACAATTTAATACAGAAATAGCTGCATGCAGAACATTCGTATTCTTGAGAGAACTAGAGTTCTTAGCGAAAAACAACCTAATTAAAGGCGGAGATCTGGATAATGCGATTGTATTAGTTGAACGCTTGGATGTGAGTCAAGAAGAATTAGATCGTTTGGCTAAATTACTTGGTAAAGAAGATTTAAAAATTACAATTGACGGAATTGGGGTGCTCAATAGCACAAAATTGAAGTTTGAGAATGAACCGGCTCGCCATAAATTATTAGATATTGTTGGTGATTTGGCCTTGGTAGGTCGACCAATTAAAGCACACATTTTAGGCGCAAGACCTGGTCATTCAGGAAATGTTCGCTTTGCGAAAGTGTTAAAAGAGCAAATCAAAAAGCAAGAGAAAGAAGGAAAAAGATTTGATTTGACGAGAGAGCCGCTTTACAATATCAATGATATTGAGAAAATGTTGCCACATCGTTTTCCATTTTTGATGATCGATAAAATCATGGAAATTCATGAAGAATCAATCATTGGTGTAAAGAATATTACCATGAATGAGCCGATTTTTACTGGACATTTCCCTGGGAATCCAATTTTTCCTGGTGTCTTGCAAATAGAAGCGATGGCCCAAGTAGGTGGAATATTCGCATTGAGTAAAGTCGAAGACCCGCATTTATATTCGACTTATTTCATGAAAATCGATAATGTGAAATTCAAACAAAAAGTAATCCCAGGTGATACAATTGTGTTTGAATTATTCTTACTTTCACCAATTAGAAGAGGATTAGTAGAAATGGGTGGAAAGGCTTATGTGAATGGCAAAGTTGTCATGGAAGCCGAAATGTTAGCGCAAGTCATTAAGGATAAAGAATAATATGATCAGTAATCTGGCAGATGTTTCTTCAAAAGCAATTTTAGGAGAAGGTGTAATAATCAATTCGTTTTCAACGGTTTTTGAAGATGTTATCATTGGCGCCAGAACACGAATTCACCCGAATGTAACTATTTATCCCGGAACAAGAATTGGAGAAGATTGTGAGATTTTTCCTGGCGCAGTGATCGGCGTTATCCCGCAAGATTTAAAATTTGATGGTGAGTATACAACTGTTGAGATTGGAAATAATACCAAAATCAGAGAGTGCGTAACGATTCATAGAGGAACTAAGGATAAGTTAAAAACGTCAATTGGAGATAATTGCCTGTTAATGACTTACGTTCATGTTGCGCATGATTGTCAAATTGGTAATAATGTCATTTTAGCGAGTTACGTCGGACTTTCAGGTCATGTTATAATTGATGATTATGCAATTTTAGAAGGAAAAGTTGCTGCTCAACAGTTCGCACATATTGGTGCGCATACGTTTATTGGTGGTGCTTCTCTTGTGCGTAAAGACATTCCTCCATTCATTAAAGCTGCGCGAGAGCCTTTAACCTATGCTGGAGTTAATTCAGTTGGATTAAGAAGAAGAGGATTTTCAGATGAAAATGTGCGTGAAATAGAAGACTTATACCGCATTCTTTACGTTCAAAACAACAATATTTCAAAAGGAATCGAAGTGATAAAAGAAACGATGGCAGATACGCCAATTCGAAAATTAATCCTCGATTTTATTGAAGGTTCAGATAAAGGAATCATCCGTGGAATGATATAAACACAGTGTGTTTTGAATGTCATTTTTGTATCTATTAAAATTTTAAAAAGTGTTCCATAGAGGAGAAATTGTAGAGTTAGAAATCACTGATTTTGCGTTTGGTGGTAGAGGTATTGCTAAAATTCCAACAGAAGATGGTCACTATATCGTATTTGTTGATAATGCATTTCCAGGTCAACTCGTAAAAGCAAAAATCGACACGAAACGAAAGCGTCATGCAGAAGCAAAATTACTTGAAATACTTCGCCGTTCAGATGTTGAAAAAGTAGGGGAGTACCAAGAGAGTTCTGGTGGACCTTATATTTTTGTTCCAGTTGAAATTCAAGAAGAATATAAAAAGAAATCGACTTTAGAGGTTTTTAGCCGAATCTCGGGCATACGAGATTTAGAGACTAAGTTTGATGAATTTATTTCTTCTCCAGATCATTATTTCTATCGAAATAAAATGGAGTACAGTTTTTCTTGTATTGAACACGATTTAGAAACCAATGAAGAAAAAGATGAAGCTTTTGCCTTAGGTTTTAAGCGCAGAGGAACTTGGTGGAAAGTTGAAAGTTTAAACAAACCAAGTGGAATGTTTGATGAACAGTGGGAAACTGTATTAAAGGATGTAAGAGAATATCTATTTGAAACGGGATTACCAGCTTGGCATCCACCTAAGAAAGAAGGATTTTTTAGACATATTGTTGTACGGAAATCTTTCGAGCAAGATCAACTGTTAATAAATATGGTAACATCGTCAGACGGATTAGAAAAGTTTGATGAAGAAAAGTTTGCCGAATTTTTAGTTTCAAAGTTAGGAAATCGCTTGGCTGGTTTTCAGCATACTATCAATGATAATGTGGCTGATAGAGCTAAAATTGAAAACGGTAGATGGCGTTTGGTGTATGGAGAACCGAAGGTAATAGAAAAGCTTTTGGGATTGAATTTTGAAATTTCTATGGAAAGTTTCTTCCAAACCAATCCAAAGTCAGCAGAACAATTGTACAACAAAGCGCTGGATTATGTCTTCGAGGAAAATGTTCCAGAGGGCAAAGTAGTAATGGACTTGTTTTGTGGTACAGGTACAATCGGTCAAATCGTTTCAACACGTCAAGCAAATGTAGAAATTGTTGGGGTTGATATTGTGGAAGAGGCCATTGAAGATGCAAAACGAAATGCAAAGCGAAATGGTATTGAAGGAATTAAATTTTACGCAGCTGATGTCGGTAAGTTTTTGAAAGAACATCCTGAATATATCAACACAATTTCTACCGTTATTTTAGATCCTCCTAGAGCAGGTATTGCGCCTAAAACATTGCAAAAAACCATTGATTTGGGGGCGGAAAACATCGTGTATATTTCGTGTAATCCATCTACACAAGCTAGAGATACTGATGCATTGCGTCAAGCAGGTTATGAATTAGAAAAATTATCTTTTGTGGATCAGTTTCCACATACGGGTCATATAGAATCAATTGCCAAATTTAAACGCAAAGCGATATGAGAGCAGAATTGCTATCAATTGGTGATGAATTGTTAATTGGTCAAACAATTAATACAAATGCTTCTTGGTTGGGAAAGGAATTATCATCAAGGGGTATGCGAATTATCCAAGTTACAACGATTTCTGATGATTCAGATATCATTAAAATGAGTATTGATCAAGCGTTCGAACGTTGTGATATATTATTTGTGACGGGTGGTTTAGGTCCAACTAAAGATGACATTACCAAACATACGTTGTGTGATTATTTCAATACGACTTTAGAAATACATCTTCCCACATTGCAGCGTATTGAGGCCTTTTTTTCGAAAAGAAATCGCCCAATGTTGGATGTGAATATTCGTCAGGCTGAATTACCTAAGTCGTGCGAGATTCTTGAAAACACAAATGGAACTGCAGCAGGAATGTGGTTTGAAAGAAATGGAAAAATACTCATCAGTATGCCGGGAGTTCCCTATGAAATGAAAGGAATCATGAGTGAACAGGTTTTTCCGCGTCTCAGAGAACGTTTTGACCTAAAGTCACTCTATCACCACACAATTTTATTGCAAGGTATTGGAGAGTCGTTTCTTGCGGAAAGAATTAGTGATTGGGAGAATAAGGTGAGAGATTTGGGTTTAGGATTGGCTTATTTACCTTCACCTGGAATGGTAAAATTGCGATTGACTTCTTATGAAGGAGTTCAACGCGAAGCAGAAATATTTTCGCTTTTCAAAGAGCTAGAAGACAAAATGCCTGAATATGTGTTTGCACATGGCGAAATCACATTAGCAGAAAAAATCGGTGAAATTTGTCGAGCACATGGATTAAACATTGGTACAGTCGAAAGTTGCACAGGAGGGGCATTAGCAGCTAGTTTAGTTTTGGTTCCCGGATCATCAGATTACTTTTCAGGAAGTTTATTGACTTACAGTAACGATTTGAAAGTAAATTTAGCGGGTGTTAGCACTAATTCTCTTGAATCAGTTGGAGCTGTGAGCAAAGAAGTAGCAGCGGAAATGTCGAAAGGTGGATTGAATAAATTAGGGGTAGATTACTGTATTTCTACAACTGGTATCGCTGGACCAGATGGTGGGACAGATTTAAAGCCAGTTGGATCAGTTTGGATTAGTATTTCTTCTCGAACACAAACAATATCAAAGTTTTATAATTTTGGAGATAACCGTGAACGCAATATTCAAATGACAGTTTTAACTGCCTTAAATTTGCTGCGCTGTATGATTTTAAAAATTAATATTGAAAAAAAGTAAATTTTTCTTGTTGGATTAGGAAAAAAATGTTTCCTTTGCACCCCATTTAGAATTAGGATAAAATACAATATACGATGTCACGAGTTTGTCAACTTACGGGTAAATCGGTAATGGTAGGAAACAATGTTTCGCACTCAAACCGCAAAACAAAGCGTAAATTCTACCCGAATTTATTTACGAAGAAATTCTTTCTACCAGAGGAAGATTGTATCATTACGTTGAAGATTTCAACTTCAGCGTTGAGAACTATTAACAAGAAAGGTATCTCTGCATGTGTGAAAGAAGCACGTGAGAAGGGCTATTTAAAATAATCGTGTTCTATTTTCGGATAGACTATAAAAGACACAGCAATGGCTAAGAAGGCAAAAGGTAACAGAATTCAGGTAATTCTTGAGTGCACAGAGCACAAGGAGTCAGGTATGCCAGGTACCTCTCGTTACATTACTAAGAAGAACAGAAAGAATACTCCTGATCGTTTAGAGATTAAGAAGTTTAATCCGATCTTGAAGAGATATACAGTTCACAAAGAGATCAAATAATTATTAAGTCATGGCAAAGAAGGTAGTAGCGTCACTACAGAAAGGTGGCGGAAAAGAGCATACGAAAGTGATTAAAATGATCAAATCTGAGAAATCAGGTTCATTTACTTTCAAAGAAGAGATCGTTCATAATGATAAAGTGAAAGAGTGGTTCGCTAAGAACTAATCTTTTACCATCATAGAATATAACTTAAAGCTTCCTTTTTACAGGGAAGCTTTTCTTATTTCAAATAGAATATGGCATTTTTTGGATTGTTCTCGAAAGAGAAGAAGGAAAGTCTAGATAAAGGACTAGAGAAAACAAAACAAAGTTTCCTCTCCAAAATCGCACGTACAATTGTCGGGAAATCGAAGGTTGACGATGAAGTATTGGATAATTTGGAGGAAGTGCTTATTTCCTCTGATGTAGGTGTGGAAACAACTTTGAAAATAATCGAACGCATTGAGGCAAGAGTCTCTCGTGATAAAGTCCTTAATGCTGGTGAACTAAATTCTATTCTGAAAGAGGAAATTGCTGGCTTGTTAGAAGAAAACAATGTTGGTAATACAGCTAATTTTGAAGTCCCACCAAATACAGGTGAACCATATGTAATTATGGTAGTTGGTGTTAATGGTGTTGGTAAAACAACTACTATAGGAAAACTCGCTTATCAATTTAAAAAAGCCGGTAAAAAAGTGGTACTTGGTGCTGCAGATACATTTAGAGCTGCCGCAGTAGATCAATTGATCATTTGGTCACAACGCGTAGATGTTCCAATTGTTCAGCAAGGAATGGGAGCGGATCCAGCATCGGTTGCATTTGACACATTACAATCAGCCAAATCACAAAATGCTGATGTTGTTATTATCGATACTGCTGGTCGTTTGCACAATAAAGTGAACTTGATGAACGAATTGAGTAAAATCAAACGTGTAATGGATAAAGTTGTTCCAGGTGCACCCCATGAGATTTTATTGGTACTTGATGGTTCAACAGGACAAAACGCATTCGAGCAAGCAAAACAGTTTTCTTTAGCGACAGATATTAACGCTTTAGCGATAACTAAGTTGGACGGAACAGCCAAAGGAGGAGTTGTTATTGGTATATCGGATCAAATGAAAATTCCAGTAAAATACATTGGTGTTGGTGAAGGGATGGAAGATTTGCAACTATTTGAAAAACATGAATTTGTAGATTCACTTTTCTCTTAATTATTGATTAAACATCCGTTTTCAACGAAAATTCCGCTTGTTTTAGTGAATATTGTTGATTAAAACGTGATGTTTTTTTGAAAAAACGTTCAAAATTTCATAAGTTCGTTGTGCTAAACTATGAATGTATGAAATTGAATTACTCCACGTGGCGTATTTTGCTACTGAGTCTATTATTTTATTTTCTACCAATAAATCATCTTTTAGCTCAAGGAACAGTCCGCTGTTATACTGACGAGATGGACGAAATCCGTCGTCAAAATAACCCATCCCTTGAGTCTAAAGAATCGTTTGAGAATTGGATTGATGAAAGTACATTGTTTAATCAAAGTGCTCTAATAGTTGGTGGAGTTTATCAAATTCCAGTAGTTTTCCATGTTATTCACAACGGCGAAGCTGTAGGTGCTGGTACAAATATTTCTTATGCAGCATTGCAGTCACAAATTGATGTACTCAATGAAGATTTTCGGAAGATATTAGGATCAAACGGTTATAATACACATCCATCTGGTGCAGATACAGAAATTGAATTTTGCATGGCTCAGCGAAGACCGAATGGTACAGCATTCCCAGTTGGTGAAAATGGGGTTAATAGAATAAATCGAAATACAGCAGGTTTTACCGCGCCTCCATTTGCTACTGGTTATATCGATGCGACAATTAAAACATATACCTACAACGGTGGGGTAGCAACTGCCACTTTAGGTTGGAGTCCAGATCGTTATTTGAATATTTGGATCTGTAGTATTAGTAGTGGAACATTAGGTTATGCTCAGTTTCCTCAATCACCATTGGGGGGAATGAGTTGTGGAACACAATCAGCTGCAACGGATGGGGTAGTGTTTTTATATAGTTCAATCGGCAAGAGTTCTGTAACTGGCTTCCCTGGTCCTTACAATGAAGGAAGAACCGCAACGCATGAAATTGGTCATTGGTTAGGATTACGTCACATCTGGGGAGATGGTGGTTGCACAATAGATGATTTTTGTAACGATACACCTGAAGCTGCTGCTGCTAATTTTGGTTGTCCAGTTGGCACGAATTCATGTACAGCTGCTCCTGACGCAGGTGTTGATATGATTGAAAACTACATGGATTACACGGACGATTTGTGTATGAATATTTTCACGAACGATCAGAAAATGCGCATGCGAATTGTATTGGAAGCAAGTCCAAGAAGGGCGCTTTTATTAACTTCCGATGCTTGTGTACCGCCAAATCCAAGTGATGCTGCTGTTGTTAATGTATTAAATCCCGTTGGTGATAATTGCGTTGGAAGTATTACACCTTCGGTAGTGCTTAGAAATAGAGGTTCTAATAATTTAACGTCGGCTACAGTTAATTATTCGATAGATAATGGCGCGACAACAACCTTTGCTTGGACGGGATCAATTACCCCAGGAAACTCAGCAACGGTTGCTTTACCTGCATTTACAACTGTTCTTGGTACACATACATTTAAAACATGGTCTACCTTGCCAAATGGAATAGTAGATCCTTCACCATTTTTAGATACAAGTAGTATTCAATTTATGGTTTCGAATGGAATAGAGGCGCCGTATAGTGAGAATTTTGATGGTGGAGTTTTTCCTCCAGATATTAGATGGGTTGTTAACAATGCAAATAATGATTGTTATGAATGGCTAGGTGGCGCAGCAACTTCTATTACAGGAGTTTTTGACAATGTTGCTGCTCAAATGCCTGCATATGGAAATACCACTGGAGGCACAGAAAACTTGATTACTCCTATTTTCGTACTTCCATGTAATGCTTCAGTTGCCAATATTCAGTTTGATGTTGCGTATCGCAGAAGAAATAATACTACAGCTAACTACGAGAGATTATACATTGAAATTTCTGAAGATTGCGGTGCAACTTGGAATACAACACCAATTTACGATAAATCAGGCACTGCTTTACAGGTACTTACTGCAACGTCGGCATCTTACTACACACCTGTTGGAATAACTGACTGGAGGACTGAAACGGTAAACCTATTGCCTTTTGTAACTGTTACATCTAAAAATGTGAAGTTCAGAATTAGAGCTGTTGCCGCAAATGGAAATAATATCTACCTTGATAATTTTCGATTCAATGCGACCACTCCAGGTGAAATTGATGTTACCTTAAGTTCAGTGAACATATTGGATGGTGGATATGCCGATTTAGGTTCGACACCGGCTGGTACTCCTTTGGTTGCAACATTTACAGTTACCAATTCAGGAACGACCAATTTAACATTAACAAATCCTATTACAGTTACTGGAACTGGATATACCTTAGGAACGGGATTTGGATCAACGACTATAGCAGCCGGAGCTACGACCACTTTTACGGTGAACTTTAACTCAGCAGTTGGCGGATCTTTTACAGGAAATGTTTCTTTTGCGACAAACGATTGCGATGAAGGAACATATAATTTTGTCATGTATTGCGATGCAACAACTACTCCGCCTATTGCTGATTTCACGGGTACTCCAACAACTATATGTGCAGGATCTACGGTAACATTTACAAATTTATCTACTGGTGCTGCATCTTATCTCTGGAATTTTGGTGCAGGTGCTTCGCCAGCAACTTCTGCTGCTACAAATCCAACTGTTACTTTTAATACTGTTGGATCAAACACAATTACCCTAACTGCAACAAATGCTTTTGGATCAGACACTGAAACAAAAACAAATTATATTTTAGTAGTAAGTTCTACTGGAGTAGCATTGCCTATTTCTGAAGGGTTTGTTGTTGCAACTTTTCCTCCTGTAGGTTGGTCAGTACAAAATAACAATGCATCAGGAACAACTTGGGTAAGAACAACTGCTGCTGGTTTTGCACCAACTGCTACTAGCTCAATGATGTTCGATAATTTTACTTTTAATGATGCTGATGATGACGAGGTTCGATTGCCAGGTGCAAGCTTTACAGGATTATCATCAGCACAATTACAATTTGATGTGGCATACGCACCATACAATGCCACTAATTTTGATGGTCTTGAAGTATTGGTTTCTACGGATTGCGGTGTTACATACACAAGCGTTTACTCAAAATCAAATACAGTTTTAGCAACAGCACCGGCAATTACAACAATTTTTACTCCAACCACAGCACAATGGAGAACAGAAACGGTTAATTTAACATCTTATATTGGGAATTCTAAAGTCATTGTGGCTTTCAGAAACTTATCAGGCTACGGAAATAGACTTTTTGTAGATAATATTAACTTAACAGGTGTAGTTTCAACTGCGCCTCCAACAGCTAGTTTTACAGGAGCTCCAACAACAATTTGTGCAGGTCAATCAGTGACATATACAAATACATCTACTGGTTCACCAACTTCTTATTTGTGGACTTTCACGGGAGGAACGCCAGCAACGTCTACAGCAACTAATCCTACTGTTACTTATGCAACAGCAGGAACTTACACGGTTGCTTTAACTGCAACAAATGGATCGGGATCGAATACCTCTACACAGACAAATTACATCACTGTTAATGCATTGCCATCTGCACCAACAGTAACAGTAACAAATAACTGTGGTAACTCAGTTTTGAGTACAACTGGATCTGGTTTAGTATGGTCAACTGGTGCGACAACAGCATCGATTACTGTTACAACACCGGGAACATATACAGTTACACAAACAGTTGGAGGATGCACAAGCTCATCTGGATCTGGTGTTGCAGCGCCTTTAGCAATTCCATCAGCACCAATAGTTACGGTAACAAATAATTGTGGCAACTCAGTTTTGAGTGCAACAGGATCTGGTTTAGTATGGTCAACTGGTGCGACAACAGCATCAATTACCGTTTCAACAGCTGGAACATATACAGTTACGCAAACAGTAGGAGGATGTACAAGTACAGCTGGTTCTGGAGTTGCGGCACCATTAGCTCAACCAATAATTACACAAGGAACAATTGTTAACCCAACCGTTTGTGGAGCAACAAATGGATCTATTACTGTGAATGGCGCCGGTACAGGAAATATTTCTTGGACAGGAGCTGCATCTGGCAGTGCAACTGGAATAACTTTACCATATCTAATTCCTAATTTAAGTGCTGGAGCTTATTCAATAATTTTCAATGCTTCTTGTTCCTCAATTCCATTGTCGGTTTCGTTAGTTGATCCAGCTGCACCATCAGCACCAGTCGTGACAGTAACAAACAACTGTGGCAACTCAGTATTGACTGCAGCCGGTTCAGGGTTGTTATGGTCAACAGGAGCCACAACTGCATCAATCACTGTTTCAACTGCTGGAACTTATACGGTTACGCAAACGGTCGGAGGATGCACAAGTGCTTCTAGTTCCGGAGTTGCTGCACCATTAGCAATTCCATCAGCTCCAGCAGTTACTGTGACTAACAACTGTGGCAACTCAGTGTTGACAGCAACAGGATCTGGTTTAGTATGGTCAACAGGTGCCACAACAGCATCGATAACAGTTCCAACAGCTGGAACTTATACAGTTACACAAACGGTTGGAGGTTGCACAAGTGCTAGTGGATCTGGAGTTGCGAATCCGGCTCCTGGACCTACAGCTCCAATTGTCGCTGTTGTAAATAATTGTGGAAATTCAATTTTAACAGCTTCAGGAACAGGTCCTTATTTATGGTCAACTGGTGAAACAACAGGTACAATTATAGTCTCTGCAGCTGGAAATTATACTGTTACAGAAACAATCGGTGGTTGCACAAGTGCAGCTGGAACAGGAATCGCTGCGCCAAATGCTATTCCTGCAATTCCAATTATTACGGTTCTAGATAAATGTGGTACGACTGATTTGACGACAACTGCAACGGGATCATTGATGTGGTCGACAAGCGAAACAACGTCTTTAATTACTGTGACAATGCCGGGTACATATTTTGTTTCACAAACCGTTAACGGTTGTACAAGTGCTGTTGGAAGTGCTGTTGCAAATCCGAATACGGTTCCAACTGTTAACTTTGCTCCATTAGCTGATATTTGTATCAACGCTCCAGCATATACTCTTGTAGAAGGCTCTCCGGCAGGTGGTGTTTATAGTGGAACAGGTGTTACCGGAGGTCAATTTGACCCAAGTGTTTCAGGGTATGGTGTCTTTACAATCGTTTATAACTATATCGATGCAAATGGTTGTTCAGGTTCAAATCAACAGCCAATTACAGTGGGTTGTGCTGATATCGAAGAGACAATCGATTTTAGTCTTACAATATTCCCTAATCCAACGAATGGTTTATTTGTTGTAAATACGACAGGAGAATCAATTGATAAAATCCGAGTGATAGATGCAGCAGGTAGAATTGTTCAATCGATTGATAATTCACAAAAATTAGAAGAGGTCAACCTTGATTTGTCCAATTTTGGTGAAGGTGTTTATTCAGTTGAGATTGAAGTAGGTGCTTCCGTTCTTCATGAACTAATTATTTTGACAAAATAAAGGATAGAATTATATTTAAAACGGCACTAGAGATAGCGCCGTTTTTTTTGCATTTTTTTTCAGTAGTCCAATGATATGTTTTCTTTATTTTTGAGAAACATTATTTAGATCAACTCACAACCAAATGAAAAAATTCAAAATTAATGGGCATGGCCATTTGCTTCCAGAGCCAAATGAGATTCCTAAGTTCATGAAGGAGAAAAAATTGTTTTGGATTGATGAGGATAAAAAGTTCATGCGCCAAGATGATTGGTCAAGACCTATAACTGATCCCAGTTTTTTCTTCAATGAGAAGCTAGAGTGGATGGACAAATATAAAATTGACCATGGCGTTATGCTAAATCTTTCTCAAGTTTACTGCAATGGTTGGGAAAGACAAGATACCAATGATGCGATACGCTGGCAAAATGATTTCAATGCCAGTGTTCAACAAAGACGTCCTGACAAATTTACAAGTGGATTTGTCGTTCAGCCGCGACATTTAGAAGATGCTTTAAAGGAAATAGAGCGCTGCGTCGTTGACTTAAAAATGAATTTATTGTGTTTGCCAACTCACTTTTTAAATGCTGAAGGTGAATGGCTTTCAGTTGTTGATGATAGTGTAGAGCCAATTTTTGAATTAGCTAATCACTATGGTTTAGCAATAGAAATCCATCCTTACGATGGGGAGAAAATGGTGAAATTGAAAGATCAGTTTTGGCGTTTCCACTTGGTTTGGATGATGGCACAAACAGCAGATACACTGCATTTCTATTCACTTAAAGATTACGTGAACAAATTCCCAAATATTCGCACTTGTTTTGCACACGGTTGTATGTTAGGCCAAGCAAATTATGGTCGTCGTTTACAAGGTTATGATGGTCGACCTGATCTATTCGAAGGCACACATGACCCAAGAGCAGCACTGGGACATAAAAATTTGTTTTTTGACACCTTGGTTCATGATGCTTACACCTTACAATTATTGAAGATTCGAGTAGGATCCGATCAAATCGTAGCTGGATTGGATGATCCTTATCCATTGGGAGAAATGGAGGGCGTTGCTCGTTCGTATCCTGGACGTGTAATTGATTTCGCAGTAGAGGCAAACATCCTAACACAAAAGGAATCAGATGAGATTTGGTTCAATAACGTGCTAAGATGGTTGGGAAAGGATAAAATTTAATCCTAAAGACCGTTTTCTTCAATCCCTTGCATGGAAAGTCTTTCTTCTTAAAGTCTTTTGCCTAAATTTGCAGTAAATTCAACTAAATGGCTCAGAAACCTTCCATTCCAAAAGGAACCCGTGATTTTTTACCAATAGAAGTAGCGAGAAGAACGTATATTTTCGATACAATTAAAAGTTCATTCAAGAAATACGGTTTTTCACCAATAGAAACGCCTTCATTTGAGCTTTCCTCCACGTTGATGGGAAAATATGGGGAAGAGGGCGATCGACTGATTTTTAGAATCTTGAACTCAGGTGATAAAATGCTGAAAGCTGATACCCAGGCTTTAGAAGAAAAAAATCTCGCTCGTTTTGCCAATTCTTTAGCAGAAAAAGCACTACGATACGATTTAACAGTTCCTTTTGCACGTTTTGTTGTGCAACACCAAAATGAATTATCTTTTCCATTCAAACGCTACCAAATTCAAGCAGTTTGGAGAGCCGATCGACCACAACACGGTCGTTACCAAGAGTTTTTTCAATGTGATGCGGATGTTGTAGGAAGCGATTCACTAATATACGAAGTTGATTTTGTCTTGCTTTTCGATGAGATATTGACAAACCTGCAATTGCCAAGCTTTACCATCAAAATCAACAACCGAAAAATTTTATCAGGAATAGCTGAGGTAAGTGGAGAAAGCGACAAGTTAATCGATATTACCGTTGCGATTGATAAATTAGATAAAATAGGAGAAGAGGGTGTTGTTAAAGAATTGCTTGAAAAAGGAGTATCTGCCTCAGCAATTGAAAAAATTCAACCGCTATTTTCTTTCACTGGAACGAATGAAGAGAAAGTTCAGAAAATGAAATCCTTCCTTTCATCAAGTGAAATAGGTTTAAAAGGAATTGAAGAATTAGAATTTGTTTTTGAACAAATCAATTCTCTTGGCTTGCGACAAGCGGAGTTGGAATTTGATATTACGCTAGCGAGAGGTTTGAATTATTACACAGGAGCTATTTTTGAAGTGAAGGCGAATGGTGTGAAGATGGGAAGTATTTGTGGCGGTGGACGTTATGATGATTTAACAGGACTTTTCGGAATGTCTGGAATGTCTGGTGTTGGAATTTCGTTTGGTGCCGACAGAATCTACGATGTATTAACTGAGTTGGAATTATTTCCTAAGGAAACTGATCAAGGATTAACCCTTTTATTTGTGAATTTTGGAGAGAAAGAACAAAACTATTGCATGAAACTCATGCACGAAGTCCGTGCCAATGGTATTGACTGCGAATTGTATCCTACTTCAGCCAAGATTCAAAAGCAAATGAAATATGCGAACGATCGAAAAGTGCAATATGTGGCGCTAATTGGTGAGGAAGAAATGAACGAAGAGCTTGTTTTATTGAAGAACATGGAATCGGGTGACCAAGTGGAAATGAGTATCGATGAGGTAATCCACAAGCTAATCACTAATCCAGCACGTTAAAAAATACTATTTAGTACTGATAACTAATGAAAAACTACACCATAAATAACAAGTGGATTTCTCTTCAAGAGGTAGATGAAATTTTGCATGGTCACCATACTATTGAATTGGGAAATGAGGCTAGAATTGCTATTCAGAAATGCAGAACGTTTTTGGATGAGAAAATCAAGCGCCATGATAAGTTAATTTATGGAATTAATACTGGTTTCGGTTCTTTGTGCAATACGGCAATTGAAGAAAGTGACCTAGAGCAATTACAGCGAAATTTAGTGCTTTCTCATGCTTGTGGAGCTGGCGAGGAAGTTCCACAAGAATTGGTAAAGCGCATGTTACTCTTGAAAGTTATCGGTTTATCTCATGGTAGTTCTGGTGTTCAAGTAGCAACAATAGAACGCTTGATTTATTTTTTCAATAATAATATTTTACCTGTTGTTTATCAACAAGGAAGTCTTGGTGCTTCGGGAGATTTAGCTCCATTGGCACATTTATCATTACCGCTTTTAGGAGAAGGGGAAGTTTTCTTTCAAGGACAAAAACGTCCGAGTATGGAAGTATTAAAAGCTTTGCATTTAGAGCCCATTGTTTTGCAATCGAAAGAAGGATTAGCCTTGTTGAATGGGACACAATTTATGAGTTCTTATGCGTCATGGTCTGTTTCTAGAGCGCAACAACTTTGGTCTAATTGGAATAAGATTGCTGCGATGTCCTTGGAAGGATACGACGGACGATTAAATCCTTTTCAGTCAAACGTAAACGAAATTCGCAACCAACAAGGACAAATTCAAACGGCTTCTATTTTTAGAGAATTATTGGCTGGAAGTGAAATTATCGTTCAGGAAAAAGCACATGTGCAAGATCCGTATTCGTTTCGTTGTATTCCGCAAGTTCATGGAGCATCAAAAGACGCAATCGATTACTGTGCGCTAATCGTAGAACGTGAAATAAATGCGGTAACCGACAATCCAACGATTTTTCCAGATGAAGATGATGTTGTTTCCGCGGGGAATTTCCATGGTCAACCATTGGCTATTTCAATGGATTTCTTAGCGATTGCATTAGCTGAATTAGGAAGTATTTCTGAACGAAGAGTCTATAAGTTAATTTCAGGAACACGAGGCTTGCCTGCATTTTTAGTGGCTAATCCAGGCTTGAATTCAGGATTTATGATTCCACAATACGCAGCAGCTTCTGTTGTAAGTCAAAACAAGCAATTGTGCACTCCTGCCTCAGTTGATACAATCGATTCTTCTAACGGACAAGAAGATCACGTTTCAATGGGTGCAAATGCAGCGACAAAATTATACCGAGTAGTAGAAAATTGTTTCACTATTCAAGGAGTTGAATTGATGAATGCAGCTCAAGCCTTGGAATTCAGACGACCTTTGAATTCATCTCAAGTGATTGAAGAACTTTTTACAGAATATAGAACACATGTTCCATTCATTGAAAATGACCAATACTTGCATCCACTGATGCAGAAAAGTGCCGCTTTTGTAAAGGCAAAATTAAATTAAGATGGAAATGAATCCAGAGAATTCGCATATTGAGATCAAGCCTAGACCTAGGCTATTAAGTGTACTGTGTATTTTAAGTTTCATTTCTTTAGGTTTGTCTTTCGTGAGTGTGGTTGGTTCTTTGTTTTACGGTCCAACTAGTTCGACTGAAATTGTTCAACAACGTGCTGATTTAGCTTTATCCACAGAAAAAATGAGAAGCACAGGAATGGGAGAAGTTGCCGATGCATTTGAACAAGTGCAGCGAATGAATGAGGCTTTGAATCGTCATTTCTACGAAGCAAGCACAGTGAGTTTGTTATTAGTGGTTCTAGGATTTTATGGCGTATTAAGCATGTGGAAAGGTAGAAAAATTGGATTCCATATTTACATTATTTACAACCTCGCAACAATTGCCAATTTGTATCTTTTTGTGAGTCCAACTGATATTCCAAGCTATGCTGTAATCTGGGGAGTTCTGATCTCTGCTATTTTTATAATGCTATATGCACGTAATTTGAAATGGTTGTCTTGAAATTATGAATTTGTAATCTGTAATCTGTAATCTGTAATCTGTAATCTGTAATCTTCAATCTGTAATCTTCAATCTGTAATAATCAATTCATATTTCATAATTCTTTCCGTATCTTTGCGCCAAATTTAGAGTGAGTTATGATTTCAGTTAACAATTTATCCCTGCAATTTGGTAAGCGTGTTTTATTTGATGAGGTGAATGTAAAATTCGTCCAAGGGAACTGCTACGGTGTGATTGGTGCGAATGGAGCAGGAAAATCAACGTTTTTAAAAATCTTAACAGGTGAACAAGATCCTACAACAGGTAGAGTGGAGTTGGAGCCAGGAAAACGATTAGCTGTATTGAAACAAAATCACTTTGAATTTGATCAATTTGAAGTACTTCAAACAGTGATAATGGGTCACAAACGTTTGTTTGAGATCATGCAAGAGAAAGATGCGCTTTACGCAAAACCTGATTTTTCTGATGCTGATGGTATGCGAACTGCTGAACTAGAAGGCGAATTTGCAGATCTTGAGGGGTGGAACGCTGAAACGGATGCAGCAACTTTATTGAGTAATCTTGGAATCGAAGAATCAAAGCACTACTTGAAAATGGAGGAACTTTCGAATGATTTGAAAGTTCGTGTATTGATTGCTCAAGCACTTTTTGGTAACCCAGATGTACTTGTTCTTGATGAGCCTACCAATGACTTGGATTTGAAAACAATCGGTTGGTTAGAAGATTTTTTATTGGATTTTAGAAATACGGTAATCGTTGTATCGCATGACCGTCACTTCTTAGATACCGTTTGTACACACATTTGCGATATTGATTATAGTAAGCTGAATATGTTTACCGGTAACTATTCTTTTTGGTACCAGTCATCACAATTAGCTTTACGTCAGCGTTCTGATAAAAACAAAAAAGCAGAAGAAAAGAAGAAAGAACTACAAGACTTTATCTCTCGTTTCTCTGCAAATGCTTCTAAATCAAAACAAGCGACAAGTCGTCGTAAAATGTTAGATAACTTGAACATCGAAGAAATTCAACCTTCAAGTAGAAAATATCCTGGAATTACGTTCCACCAAGACCGTGATGCTGGTAATCAAATCTTAAGTATTGAAAATTTAAGTAAGAATGCTGAAGGAAAACCATTGTTTCAAGGTTTGAACTTAATTGTAAACAAAGGAGATAAAATTGCTTTCATTTCTAAAAACTCAGTTGCTTTGACTGCTTTCTTTGAAATCTTAGCAGGTAACATGAAGCCTGATACTGGTGAGTTTACGTATGGTACAACAATCAATACGGCTTACTTACCAAATGATAACCATGCCTACTTCGTAGATAAATTGCCTTTGATTGATTGGTTGCGTCAATACGCTCAAACAGACGAGGAAAAAGAAGAAGTTTACTTGAGAACGTTCCTTGGACGAATGTTGTTTACGGGTGAAGAAGCACTTAAAACGGCAAACGTTCTTTCTGGTGGTGAAAAGGTGCGTTGTATGCTGTCAAAAATGATGTTGGCTAAAGCGAATCTATTATTGATGGATGAGCCTACGAATCACTTAGACTTGGAATCGATTACAGCATTGAATAATGGTATGAATGAATATCAAGGGACATTGTTGTTTACTTCTCATGACCACGAATTGGTAAATACTGTGGCGAATCGTATTATTGAATTGACACCTAACGGTATAATCGATAAAATGATGCCTTATGATGATTATTTAGCTGATGCTAAAATTTCTCAATTACAAGAAGAACTGTACGCTTAATTCGAAGGAGTGGCGCTAGGGAAATATACATATTATCCGTTTCGTCATCGTTTGATTAGTTTCTTGAGAGACCGAGATATTCGTGGAATTCGCAGATTATCAGTCGATTTACCTAAATGGATTCTTCCAAATCCTTCTACTGTTGGTTCTTATATTCTTAAAACAATTCATGGTTTTTATTTGAGAATAGATCCTTCAATCGATAAAGGGGTTGAACTTAGTTTGCACGAAACAGGAACCTACGAGAAGGGTATTCTTGATTACCTTGAAAAAAACTTAAAGAAAGGTGATTGCTTCATTGATGTTGGCGCAAACATCGGCGTTATGACGCTTTTTGCGTCTCAATGTGTGGGTGAAAATGGACAGGTCTTCTCATATGAAGCCTCCCATTCAACTTTACAAATCTTGGAAGAAAATATCCAACTCAATAATCGAAAAAACATTCATGTTTGTCCCTTTGCTTTAGGTGCAACAAATGGAAAAGCACAGATTTATGACAATTGGCAAGTAAATAGAGGAGGAGCATCGCTAGTAATCAAAGCTCAAAATGCTATTGCTCACGAAGTAGATGTTCACTTACTAGATGAGGTATTTCCGACCGATATCGTTCCAACGATGATAAAGATAGATGTGGAAGGATTTGAATTGGAAGTATTGAAAGGAGCGCAAAATATCTTGAAAAAATACAAGCCGATATTAATAATTGAATTTTCTGAGGACCGTGAGAATGTACATACTTCTTCGGCGGAGATTGTTGATTTTATTCGAAGTCATGCAAGATATAGCTTATTCAAATTAGCTGGAGGAAAAGAACGTAAATCGAAACTAGTAGAAATTCTGTCATATGACGATCTTCCAAAACATGATAACGTCATTTGCATTCCATTATAAATCTCTAGAATCTGTATTTTTAGCTTAAATTTAAAACTATGGTCACTTATTCTTTGTCAATCGAACACGCCAATCAACAGTATATCCAATTTCAAGTTAGGTTTGAAACGATTAATGACACTACGATTGTTCGCTTGCCAAGTTGGAGACCTGGTAGATACGAATTAGGCAATTTCGCAAAGAACGTCAAAGGTTTTAAAGTGTACAATGATCAGAATAAGCGAATTGATGCGTTAAAAATCACTAAAGATTCTTGGCAAGTAGATACATCTTCTACTGAATTCATTAGAATAGAGTATGCCTATTTTTCAATGGATTTAAATGCGGGTTCTACTTTCTTATCGAAAGATCAACTCTATGTTAATCCAGTCAATTGTTTTGTTTTCACGGATGAACAGAAGGATGCGCCAACTATTATGAAATTGGCAATACCTGCTTCTTGGGAAGTCGCTGGATCAATGAAAAAGCAAGGAGATGAATTCTTGGCAAAAAACTTCGATGAATTAGCTGATTCACCTTTCATTTGTTCGCCTTCACTTCAACACGATAGTTATATATCAGGTGGGACCTTATTTCATCTGTGGTTTAATGGCGAGGTAAAACCAGATTGGAAGCGTTTAAAAAAGGACTTTCAGGCGTTTACTGATAAACAAATTGAAAAATTTACTGAATTTCCAGTTGATGAATACCATTTCTTGTTCCAGATATTGCCTTATAAAGCATATCACGGAGTAGAACATTGTAAATCTACCGTAATTACCTTGGGACCGAGTTATGAGGTTTTTGGCGCATTATACAAAGAGTTGTTAGGTGTATCTTCACATGAATTGTATCATACGTGGAATGTTAAGTCAATTCGACCTATAGAGATGTTTCCGTATGACTTTACAAAAGAAAATTATTCGCGCTTAGGCTATATCTGTGAAGGTGTAACAACCTATATGGGCGATCTATTTTTATTGAAAAGCAATGTTTTTACCTTAGATCAATACTTACTTGAATTCAATGCTCAGTTACAAAAGCATTTTGATAACCATGCGCGCTTCAACTATTCGGTCGGAGAATCATCGTTTGATACGTGGCTTGATGGTTATGTGCCTGGGGCACCGGGTCGAAAAGTATCAATTTATACGGAAGGTTGTCTTTTGGCATTCGTAATGGATGTGATGATTCTGCGTGAAACCAAGAATAAGTTTAGTCTAGATGATGTCATGACCCGACTCTATTTTGATTACGCATTAAAAGGTAAAGGAGTATCTGAAGATGATTATCTAGCTGAGCTGAAAAATATTTCGGGTCTCGATTTTGGACCTTTCTTCAAAGAGTTTGTCCATGGAACGAATCCTTATGAAGCAATTATCACCGAAAGCTTAGATTATCTTGGACTGGAATTATTTCATCGACCTTCAAAGTCTTATTCAGCAGGAAGATTAGGATTTAAAACTATACCAACGAATGGGAATTTTGTCGTTTCAGCACTTTATCCAAGTGGTCCAGCAGATTTAGGAGGATTAATGCAAGGAGATGAAATCATGGCTGTCAATGGTTATTTGTGCGCTGGTGAATTAGATAAATGGTTGAATTATTTTGATAACGATGCAAAAAGATTGACCATTCTTCGTGCCGGAAGGGAAATTGAGATAACATTACCAGAAGTTAATCGTAATTTTTATTCAGAGTATTCGGTGGTTGTTTTAGAGAAGCCAAATGGTCCTCAGATAAAGGCACTTGAAAATTGGATTAAGTAAATCCCAAATCCCAAATCCCGAATCCCGAATTCAAAGCGTTGTGAAAAAAATAGGTTTAATGTCCGATACCCATGGTTTTATAGATCCAAAAATCTATAAATACTTTAAGGATGTTGATGAAATTTGGCATGCGGGCGATGTTGGAAATGTGGAAGTAATAGATGAGTTGCGAAAATTCAAGCCATTGAGAGGGGTTTACGGCAATATAGATGATTATATTGTCAGACGAGAATTTCCTGAATTCAATCGTTTTAAGTGTGAGGATGTGGATGTACTCATCACCCACATCGGCGGAAAACCAGGTAAGTATTCGCTGCCTGCTTTTGAAGAATTAGAAAAAGGGGCGCCTAAATTATTTATTTGTGGGCATTCGCATATTTTATTAGTTAAAATGGATCCGAAATACAACATGCTTTGGATGAATCCCGGGGCTTGTGGTTTTAAAGGTTTTCATTCAGTTAAAACAATTTTGCGTTTTTCAATTTCTGGGGATCGAATTCACGATTTAGAAGCAATTGAAATTGGAAAAAGAATATAATAGAATAATTTAAATGAAATTTTTGCGTTAGTTCACGAGCATGAAACAACTACTTTTATTTTCAATACTAGTCTTTACTCATATTACATGGGCGCAAACAGGAGGAAATACGGCATTTTCACTTTTGGATTTGAATTATAATGCACGTTCCGCAGGTTTGGGTAACGATTTTATTTCAGTAAAAGATCAAGATGTGAATCTTGGTGTTGCGAATCCATCTTTGTTGAACGAAAAGATGCATTCTGGTTTAGGAATCAATCAAGCCTTGTTAGCTGGCGGAATAAATTATGGTATGGTTGCCTATGCTCATAAATTGAAAGTAGGAATCTTAAGTACTCATATTCGCTATGTAAACTATGGCGAATTTACTCGAACTGACGTGAATGGCACTGCTCAAGGTACATTTAAACCATTTGAAAGTATTATTGGCGCTGGATTTGGGAAGCAACTAAATCCAAGACTCTCTGTTGGTGCCAATTTGAATTTGATTTATTCGCAGTTAGAAAGTTATAATTCATTTGGACTCGCATTGGATTTAGCTGGTACTTATACCCATAAAAATGAAAATCTGTTAGTGACTGCATTAGTGAAGAATGCAGGAATACAATTGAAAACATATACAGAAAACAATAGGGCTCCTTTACCTGCTGAGTTTCAAATGGCGGTATCTTATAAGTTGAATCATGCACCTTTTCGTTTTTCATTATTGGCACATCATTTAAATAAATGGGATATAACATATGTTGATCCAAATCTTAAACCGACGCTAGATCCCTTAACGGGCGATACAATTCCAGTAAAAATTGCTGGTTTCGGAGAGAAATTGGCTAGACACTTTTCGTATCAAGTGGAAATACTAGCTTCAAAGAATTTACATATTCGTGCTGGATTTGATTATCACCGGAGACAAGAAATGAAATTAGAAGAACGCCCTGGTATCGCTGGTTTTTCTTTTGGAACAGGTATTTATTTCAAGCGCTTTAGTGTTGATTATGGATTTGTTGTTTATTCTAGAGCCGGTTTTAACACGATGCTAACTTTTACGACTCATTTAAGTCGTTGGAGAAAATAATTTTTATTACTTAACACTGAACCGCTAACGCGCTCTAATAAAGGGTTTTGGAATTTTATCGAGTTATTAACTATAGATTGTTTATCTTTTTTTGTAACCTTTTATGGTACATCCAAGTACATTTGCTCAAACCATAACAAATTAAGTTTTATGAAAAAGTTAGCTATTTTAGTAGGAGCAATTGCGTTGACAGGATCAACATTCGCTCAAAAAGCAACAACGGATAACCCTTTCTCTTTAGAAGGTCAGTTAGGATTTGATGCATCAACATTATCGTTCAATGCACCAACACTTCGTTTTCGTTATTTCGTTACTGATAATATCGCAGCTCGTTTAACATTAGGTATTGCGAATACTTCAGAAACATTCAATTACTATGAGACAGAGAATACTAATGGTGGTGGTTCAGGTACTGAAGTAAACAAAACAAGCATGTTTAACGTTGCTATCGGTGGTGAATACCATTTCGCTGGTACTGATCGTCTTTCTCCTTATGCAGGTTTAGATATCTTAATCGGTAGTGGATCTTCTACAAATGATTGGTCGAATTACGATGGTACTGGTTACAATGCAGATTTTACAGCTGCAATTGCTAACAAAACTTCTATGTTCGGAGTTAATTTAGTAGCAGGTGCTGATTACTATTTCGCTGAAAACTTCTACTTAGGTATGGAGTTAGGTTTAGGATTTGGTGCT
>JBIIKG010000266.1:0-3368 GCA_044233275.1 Crocinitomicaceae bacterium
TATTACCAGTGAATGTGACAATTTGATCAAAAATGGATAAAGCATCTCTTAACGCACCATCTGCTTTTTGAGCAATCAAGTGAAGTGCTTCTGCATCGGCAGTAATTCCTTCCTTTAAGGCAATTGAAGCCAAATGATCAGCCATGTCGCGAATCTTAATTCGACTAAAATCAAAAATTTGACAACGCGAAAGTATAGTAGGAATAATCTTGTGTTTCTCAGTGGTCGCTAGAATAAATATCGCATGCTTTGGCGGTTCTTCCAATGTCTTCAAAAAGGCATTAAATGCATTTGTGGTGAGCATGTGGACCTCGTCAATGATATAAATCTTGTAGTTCCCTAGTTGTGGCGCAATACGAACTTGATCAATCAGGTTTCGAATATCATCAACCGAGTTGTTTGATGCAGCATCTAACTCATAAACATTCAGCGAATTACCTGTATTGAACGATACACATGAGTCACACTGATCACATGCTTCAATATTTTCAGAACGGTTAAAACAGTTAATTGTCTTTGCTAAAATTCTCGCAGTTGTCGTTTTTCCGACACCTCTTGAACCACAAAATAAAAAGGCTTGAGCTAAATGATCGTTCTTAATCGCATTTTTTAAGGTAGCAGTAATCGATGACTGTCCAACAACAGTATCAAAGGTTTGCGGCCTGTATTTGCGTGCAGAAACAACGAAATCACTCATGGAGACAAATTTAATGCTTACAACTCATATTTTTGGCAATAAATGCGAATTGTTAAAAACTTAATTTTTGAAGATTATTCTTGGGTGATGAAAAAGTGTAATCATTCTGCTTCAAATACTCGAATCCTCGAATCTTCAAATTTATTAATCATAAAAAAAAAGCCACGTTTTACCGTAGCTTCCTCCATCTAAAACAATATGTCTAGTCAATAATTTCAATTGAATCAATTGAATCACCTTCACGAATATCATCAACGGTATCTACTCCTTCAGTTACTTTACCAAAGCACGTATGTTGACGATCTAAATGTGAAGTATTGTCTCTCGAGTGGCATACAAAGAATTGCGATCCACCTGTGTTTCTTCCAGCATGTGCCATTGAAAGTACTCCACGATCGTGATATTGGTTGTCTCCAGAAATTTCACAATCAATTTGATATCCAGGCCCACCTGTTCCTGGCATTCCTTTCGCTCCATCGCGTGAATTTGGACAACCACCTTGAATCACGAAGTTAGGAAGAACACGGTGCCATTTTAAACCGTTATAATACCCTTTTTTTGCCAATTTTACAAAGTTTGCAACTGTATTCGGCGCATCTTCTGTATATAATGAAACTTTCATTTCACCTTTGTTTGTTTTGATTATCGCTTGCATAATATTATTTTTTGTGATGCAAAGATAAGGATTCATTAGAATATTTAGGAATTGAAACAAATCATCTTTCATTTTCAGAGTCATGAACCATTCGAGGTATTTCAATTCTGTAATTTGTACTTAAACAATATCTTGTAAAACTTGTAAATTAATAGAATGAATACATTTTTACTTTTCAATTTTACATTTAGTAAGTACATTTGTGAATGCAAAAATTCACTTTCAATAGAGAGAAAACAAGAGCCTTTACAGATCAACAAAATCAACTTGTTTATCACCAGAATTATCTCCTATCTTTTATTAATCGACCTTTTTCGATTGAGGGATTCAGAGCACAAATGGAAGAAAAGAAACATGCATTTTCATTAGCACAACGAGGAGTTTTGCACACTGTTTTAGTTGATAATTACAAAAATAAAAACACTTCGGAATTAACCAAGAAACACATAGATGATCTTCTCAAAGAAGAGACATTTACTATTACAACTGGACATCAATTATCACTTTTTACTGGACCCGTTTATTTCGTTTACAAGATTTTGCACGTAATTAAAATGTGTGATTTACTGAAAAAGGAATATCCGGAAAACAATTTCGTTCCCGTTTTCTGGATGGCAAGTGAAGATCATGATTTTGAAGAAATTCAATCGGTTGAACTTTTTAATCACATTATGACTTGGGAAACTGAGCAAAAAGGTCCAGTTGGACGTTTTGATTTAGATGGATTAACTGAAATAAAACAAGAATTTTCGTCCTATTTCAGTGGAGATGCTTTTAATGAAATGAAAGATATCCTATCGAACTATTCAGGTAAAAACCTTGCTGAAGCCACATTTAATCTAGTAAATAGACTCTTTTCTAAATACGGATTGGTGATTGTAGATGGGGATCAAGAAATGTTAAAGAGGACTTTTCTACCGGTTATTAATAAAGAGTTAGAAACAAGTTTTTCATTCAAGCAAGTTTCGCTAGCCAATGAATTGTTAATCAAGGAAGGATTGAAAGTTCAAGTAAATCCAAGAGAAATAAATTTGTTTTATATCGAAGATGGAGTGAGAGAGCGTATTCTGCATTTAGATGAAGGATTTTTTATTGAAGGAAAAGGAAAATATACGCTTGAAGCATTAAAAGAGTTGGCAGAGTCAAATCCATCTTGTATTTCACCAAATGTAGTAATGAGACCAGTTTACCAAGAAACTGTTCTTCCAAATTTGTGTTATGTTGGTGGGGCAGGTGAGATTTCTTATTGGCTTCAATTGAAAGGTGTTTTTAATGAGTTGGGCTTGCCATATCCAATGATACAAGTGCGTAATTCCTTGATATGGATTGATGGTGTAAACGCGAAGAAAATTGCTAAAATTGACCTTAAATTGGAAGAGTTGTTTGAAGCATCAGTTCATTTAAAGAAAAAATTCTTGGAAGATAATGCAGAGGAAGATGTTGATTTTTCAATCATTGAAGAGCATTTTGATAGCTTAAGAACTGAACTTCTTGATAAAATATCGAAGGTTGATTCGAATTTAGATAAATACGCTCAGGCTGAATTAGTTAGAATGGAAAAACAACTAATTTCTATTCGTGAGAAATTATTGAAATCCGTTAAATCAAAACACGAGAATGCACTGATAACAATTGATCAAATTAAAAACAAATTGTTCCCAAATGGTGGATTGCAAGAGCGTTCAATGAATTTTTTCAATCTTTGTGCAAGTGGAGATGTGGAAGGTCGCTTGGATTACCTATATTCAGTTCTTGATCCATTTGAACAAGATTTGATTGTTATCCGTGAATGAAAATAAAACGAGAACTTATGCGTTTCAATGACTACTTTTAATTTATGCAACAACTAATTTCGCTTCTTTTTGTTTGTGTCACTTTCGGTTTCTATGCTCAAGAAGTTAGAATTAGTGGTCGATGTGTTGACAAAAGAGGCAAGGGTTTGTTTGATGTGCAGATATACGCAAATAAAGGAATTCCAGCATTGGTTTTCACAGATCAAAACGGAGTTTATGAGTT
>JBIIKG010000267.1:0-3339 GCA_044233275.1 Crocinitomicaceae bacterium
TGCAGCATTTGAAAATCATTTAATGGAAAAACTTCCTGCTGCAGCACTCAAAGAAAAAGATGGAGTTTCTAGACCAAGTCCCAAACTCGATAATTTATTGAACCCTAGTTTATCCTTTCTGGACAAAGTTGCTTTCATTGAGACGCTTCGCTTCAAGTCACCGGATGAGGAAAAGCAAACAGTTGATGCAATTAGTTATGCAGTGAATGAGTACGTCGAAAAACGGACTTTGGAAATATTCCATGCTTTAGGCGGAAAATCAACTGACTTTTCAAATATTCTTGTTGCTGCTGGTGATGGTTCTTCCACTTCTGGAATGCTCGACGAACGCGAGAAAGATGAAAAAGGACGTTGGAACAAAGGTTTACCAAAAGCTGTCGGCTTTTTCCCTTATCAAACACGATTAGTTGCGGAGGAAAAGAAAAAGGAATTGAAACTCGAATCAATGACTTATGCAATCATTGATGAAAAAACGGTTGGTAAAAATCAACACACCAATCTTCACTTCGATGTGTGGGGATATAACACAGAAAAACAAACAACAGTTGTTATCGAAAAAAATGGACTTTCCTATCCCCTTTTTGGATCTGGTGACACCCGTTTTCTTTCGCCGGATTCAAGTTTTTCAAACGGAACGACTTTCATGGCAATTATTAAAGACTTGGAATCCAACAAAATCGCCAAATTGAATGAAATGATTTACGGCAAAAAAGGCTTCGACTATTGGATTGATTACAACAAAAAGAAAAAAGACGAAACGGAATTTAAGATTGAGAAAAACGAATACGAATATTCTGCTTTGCACAATCAATCAATGAGTACAAATAACAAATCTGTCAAAAAAACAAAGAAATCCAAGAAGCACATAACTCATCCAGACGATAATAAGGATCATCCCGTTCTTACAGATTATGGTGATAAAAAAGACAAGAAAAAATCAGAAGGTTCCATCGTTGGTTTGTATGATTTATTTGAAGCTTACAAAAAGAAAATTGCTGAATTAGAAAAGCAAAAAGCTGAAGCAATTGATTTATTGGCGATTTACCAGCAAAAATTGGATTTATACAAACAATTAATTGGAGCTAGATGGGCCACATACACTGAAAAAGATGGTTTCTACACTTTTCAAGATTCGTCGACATTTGATATGTTAACACAAGATTTTCAATTTCAAGCAAAACCAGAAAACGAAGATTTCGAAATTCGCTTACTTGCCATTCCAGAGTCGTCGTTGTCAAAAAATGCGGATGAAGTGATGTTACACATCAATAAAACGGAAGCAAAACCAAACTTTGATGCACGTCTTCAAATTGAATTAAACGACATTTTCGCTTCTGACAGTTGGACAATTTCCAATCAATTGATACGCAATAATGATAGCGTTGCTATTCGTCAATTTTTCGAAGCAATGCTCGACAAGAAAACGCCTTTTTCAATTATTGCGCGTGGACAAGGTGTTGGAAAATGGGATGGCTCAAGAACAATTAAGGAACTTTATCCAGTTGAATTAGCTTCTTATCCTGGTTCTTCAGCTGATGAAAAACAAAAATCGCGACAAGATGCTAACTTTCAGCGTTTGAGAATTTCAGAAATTTTTATCCAATTGAACCGTTCCATATTGGTAGAAATCAATTCGTATACGGATCCTGTTTCATCTTCAATTACCGTTACGAATGCAGATCAACTTGCTCTGATGAAACAATACAAATTGTCTAAGAATGACTTTTTGAGTGCATATCGCAGCGCCGAAATCTTAAGAAAGCTGAAAACTGAGGTAAATTATCTGGCTGGAACCTTTTTAGGGCGTGAAGAAGCTGGAATTGTGATTGACCGTTTCAATAAAGAATTCGCCAAAGCACGCATTAGTATTGGTGCAACATCTATCAAACTAAGCGAGCTCTGAGATTCAGAATTTGGGGTTCGGGATTCCAAATTATGAATTCATAATTCATAATTCATAACTCATAATTCGTTTACTAAAAGTTTTCATCACCGAAATTGACCAGATACACTTTTTCGGTTGCACGGGTTATTGCGGTGTAGAGCCAACGGTAATAATCCTGTCCCATCATTTCATCGGTCATATAACCGGGATCAATAAACACTGACTCCCATTGTCCACCTTGTGATTTGTGACAAGTTACCGCGTAAGCATACTTGATTTGTAAGGCATTAAAATACGGATTCTTGAGGATTTTATCGTATCGTTTTCGCTTGTTGCGTTCATCCAAATAGTCCTTTTCAATTTCAAAAAACAGGCTTTTCAAACGATCGCGGTTAATGGAAGGACCTTCGCAATCGATCGATTCAAGTAATAAGATGACTTCAATTTCAGGTTCATCCGGATAATCTTCCATTTCGACAATTACTTTGGCGAAGTCGAAACCATAGAGATGTTCGAGTTTCATAACCCTTTTCAATCGAAGAATTTCACCATTAGCGATGAAGCCCGCTTTCGAATCATCATCTAACCAATAATAATTATTCTTAACTACCATCAAACAATCTCCATTGCACAGTTGCTCTTCGTACCAAAGAATTCTTCCTCTAATATGCTGATTGTATTGATTTGCACGCTTGTTCGAACGCGTTATAACAATTGTACCCTCCATGCCGTATTTGTTGTATGAGGTCTCTAACTCATCTTGAAGCAATTCACCATTTAAACGCACAAAATCAGGAGATCCCAATGTAAAAAGTATCTTTTCGGGAAAAACAAGAGAACGCAACTTGGTCGCATTCAATAAAATTCCCGAAGCATCTGCTTGGCGGAGAACTTGTGTCAACTTAAACTCACCGATTGTGAGCGAACTATAATTTGATTTTAAATAATTGACATTCAAAGCTGGAGATTCTGAACTCCCAACAGGTGGCAACTGACCTTCATCGCCCAAAAATATCAAGCGACAATTTTTTCCTGAATACACGTATTCTAATAAATCGTCTAGTAAGCCACGTCCAACTTGACCATCGGAATGCATAGAAAACTCACCAATCATCGAAGCTTCATCGACAATAAAAACAGTATTTGTGTGCAGATTAGGTGCTAAGCCAATAGGTGAATATTCATCTGTCGAGCTTTTACGCCGATAAATTTGCTTGTGAATTGTGAAAGCTTCTTTGGCGGAGCGATTGGATAATACTTTTGCAGCTCGACCAGTTGGAGCCAGCAACCTTGTTTTCATTTTAAAATGATTCAAAGATTTTACAAAAGCACCAAGCATTGTAGTTTTGCCTGTTCCAGCATACCCAGAAAGTACAAATAAATTTCTATCCGATTTCTCTTTTAAAAATGCTTCAAGTAAGCTCACTAAATGGGCTTGATCAGCAGTTAATTGC